>NZ_JBFSTC010000064.1:0-31863 GCF_041466605.1 Vibrio sp. 10N.247.310.17
TTGGACATAAAAAGACCCCCAATAATTGGTGTCCAACTATTGGGGGTCAGTTCAAAACCTAGGAGGTTGCGGGCTTTGCTATAAGCGATGTTTGTTTTGCTATTAAGCTGTCAGTGCTAACACGCTACCAGGCAGTACAAGGAATACCGCAACAAGATAACCTGCCACTACAGCTTTGTTTTTCACTGCCATGTCTGAAATGATATCAGCGGCTTTCACTGGCAGTTCACGTAGGAACGGAATACCAAAGATGAATACCGTTGCCATGATGTTGAACACCAAGTGTACTAGAGCAATCTGTAGTGCGAATACTGCAAACTCACCAGATACTGCTGTAGCTGCAAGTAGAGCCGTAATACATGTACCGATGTTTGCACCCAGAGTGAATGGGTAAACGTCACGTACTTTAAGAACACCTGAACCTACTAGTGGAACCATCAAGCTTGTTGTCGTAGAAGATGACTGAACAAGGATAGTCACGATAGAGCCAGAAGCGATACCGTGGATAGGACCACGACCAATTGCATTCTTTAGAATCTCACGAGCACGGCCAACCATTAGGCTCTTCATTAGCTTACCCATTACCGTGATAGCTACGAAGATAGTCGCGATACCTAGAACGATAAGCATAACCCCACCAACAGTGTCGCCAAACGTTGATAGTGGCTCTTTAATCGCACTTACAACAGGCTTAGTGATTGGCTTGATGAAGTTAAGACCACCCATGCTCATATCACCTGTTGCTAGCATCGGTGATACTAACCAGTGAGAAATTTTCTCTAGAATACCAAACGCCATCTCTAGTGGTAGGAAGATAGCAACGGCTAATAGGTTAAAGAAGTCGTGAATCGTCGCACTTGCGAATGCACGTTTGAACTCATCTTTACAACGAACATGACCAAGGCTAACTAGCGTATTGGTTACCGTAGTACCAATGTTCGCACCCATGATCATAGGGATTGCTAGCTCAACAGGTAAGCCACCTGCCACAAGGCCAACGATAATTGAAGTAACTGTACTTGATGATTGAATAAGTGCTGTTGCTACTAAACCAATCATTAAGCCTGCAACTGGGTGTGAAGCAAATTCGAAAAGAACTTTTGCTTGCTCGCCTGTTGCCCATTTGAAGCCTGTACCAACCATTGAAACTGAAAGTAATAGTAGGTAAAGCATGAATGCCAAGTTAGCCCAGCGTAGCCAACGAGTTGTGCTCGAGATAGGCGCTGCTGCAGTAGTAGCTTGGTTCATAATGTTTTCTCCATTGGACCGTTTTAGTCTGTGTTTGGTCTGTTTGTTTAATCTGAGCGTGATGTTAGAGAACAAATATTTCAGTAATATTACATTTTGGTTTAGGTGAGACTTTTTTGTGATGATTTGCTCTTTAAATATTTGGCCTTGAAATGGTGGTGGTTTAACTTGTTGTTTTTAAAGTTTTTTGTTCGTATTTTTGATAGGTGATATAGATCTTAAAAGTTAGAGAAAAATTGAAAATAATCGTTGAAATATTCCATTATGAAATCAGACACTTCGTAAAAATAAGTAGTAATTGATAGTTGGGTATGGTTTTTCCGAGTTTGTTGAGTGGAGGTGTCATATTTGATATAACAGGTTATCTTCTCTTTTTTACGGCACATTTATGTCGCATCTCAACTATAACCACCTTTATTACTTCTGGATGGTTTGCAAGCAAGGCTCTGTTACTAAAGCTGCAGAAGCCCTATTCCTAACACCACAAACGGTAACTGGTCAGATAAAAGCCTTAGAAGAGCGTATGGATGGCAAGCTAACTAAGCGTAATGGTCGCAGTGTTGAGCCGACAGAGCTTGGGCAGCTGGTCTTTAAATATGCCGATCGTATGTTTGGCCTGAGTTACGAGATGCTGGATATCGTAAATTATAGCCAGCACTCCAATATTCTGTTTGATGTTGGCGTCGCGGATGCACTGTCCAAAAGATTAGTCAGCAAGATATTGATGTCGACAATCCCACCCGATAACAGCATTCATTTACGCTGCTTTGAATCGACCCATGAAATGCTACTTGAACAACTTTCTCAGCATAAGCTCGATATGATTTTGTCAGACTGCCCGGTGGATTCTAGCCAAAGCCCAGTCCTGTTTAGTAAGAAGTTGGGTGAGAGTGGTATGAGCTTTTTCAGTTCAGGTAATGTGGAAGGTGTTAACTTTCCGGCTGTATTAGAACAAAAGAAACTGTTAATCCCAGGAAGTCGAACTTCGATGGGGCGTAAAGTACTGCAATGGTTTGATAGACAAGGACTTAAGCCTGATATTTTGGGTGAGTTTGATGACGCGGCATTGATGAAGGCTTTTGCTCGTTACCACCACGACGCTATTTTCTTAGCGCCTACGCTATATATGTCAGAGGTTGAGGAAGATACGTCATTGCAATTGTTGGGGGGAATCGAGGAGTTAAAAGAGGAGTACTACGTCATATTTGCTGAGAGGATGATCCAACATCCCGCAGTAAAAAATGTATGTGACGCAGATTTTAGCAAATTGTTCGAGTGAGCTTGTTTGTTAATGAATTGATATCGATTATCATGACTTCATAATCTGCCGGAAATACTGATAACCCGGACTTGGCGTAAAGGTTGTATGGAGCCAAACTATGAACTTAAAAGAGATGGAGAAGAATTCAGCACAAGCTGTGATTCTACTCAAAGCCATGGCCAATGAGCGTCGCTTACAGATTCTGTGCCTATTGCATGGTACTGAGCTGTCGGTTGGGGAGTTGTGTGGCAAGTTGGAATTGAGTCAATCTGCTTTATCTCAACATCTTGCTTGGTTGAGAAGAGATGGTTTGGTCGAAACTCGCAAAGAAGCTCAAACAGTGTATTACACATTGAGCAGTGAAGAAGTAAAAGCGATGATTAACCTACTGCATGGTATGTACTGCAAGTAGTTTATTGCTGGTGGGGAAGTGATTTCTTACCAGGGGTAGGGTCGACACAAGGAAGTGTCAGTATTTCATGTCGAACGTTAGTGCCTATCAGCAAACCGCATATCTTTAAGTAAACCAAGTAACGCTCAGTAAGAAAAATCTCTGTGTTACTCAAAGTTTAGGTATAAAAAAACCGGCCGAGGCCGGTTTTTTTCGTTTTGCGTTGTAATCAAATTTCTATTAAAGAGCTTTGATTGCAGCAGCGAAACGAGACTTATGACGTGCAGCTTTATTCTTATGAATAAGGCCTTTAGTCGCCATGCGGTCTAGAAGAGGTGTAACTTCTACAAGAGCAGCAGTTGCAGCTTCTTTATTGCCAGCTTCAATAGCTGCAATAGTTTTTTTCATGTAAGTGCGCATCATAGAACGACGGCTAGCATTGTGCTGGCGACGTTTCTCAGCTTGGATAGCGCGCTTCTTAGCAGATTTACTGTTTGCCAAGGTCTAACTCCCAAAAACTTAGTTCGGTGACAATTTAAGGGCGAGGACTATCCCTCATAGGCGCTTAATTGTCAAATGATTTGTGCAAAAACCAATCGTAGCCAAACAAACTTTGGTATGGAAAGGTCATCGCGGTTAAGATGGCGGGGATTCTAACAGCATTTTTAGACCAATGCTAATAAATATGCTTCTTAGGACAGGATAGTATTTATCCTCGCTTGAAAGTAATCAACCAGTGTCAGAGGTTTGTGTGAGTAAACGACTATTAAAGTCAGGCCTGATTGTCAGTGCAATGACTTTTGTTTCCCGCGTATTGGGGCTAGTACGTGATGTAGTAGTAGCAAATTTGATGGGAGCAGGAGCGAGTGCCGACGTATTTTTCTTCGCTAATAAAATCCCTAATTTCTTACGTCGACTTTTCGCAGAAGGTGCCTTTTCTCAAGCGTTTGTTCCTGTATTAACAGAATATCACGCTGCTGGTGATAAAGATAAGACTCGAGATTTAATTGCCAAAGTATCGGGCACGCTCGGGGTACTAGTTTCTATCGTCACCGTTATCGGGGTGTTGGGCTCGGGTGTCATCACTGCGATGTTTGGCGCAGGTTGGTTTATCGATTGGTTAAATGATGGCCCAGCAGCACCAAAATTTGAGCTGGCGAGCTTTATGCTCAAGATTACCTTTCCTTATTTATGGTTTATCACCTTTGTTGCTTTATCTGGTGCAATCCTCAATACCATGGGCAAATTTGCGGTTTCGTCATTTACCCCTGTGTTCCTGAACGTAATGATCATAGGTTCAGCATGGTTTATCTCTCCTAATTTAGAACAACCCGAAATTGGCTTGGCCATCGGTGTGTTTCTTGGTGGTTTAGTCCAGTTCCTTTTCCAAATGCCTTTCTTGATTAAAGCGGGTGTGTTGGTTAAGCCGAAGTGGGGGTGGAGAGATCCCGGTGTAGTTAAGATCCGCACGCTAATGATCCCTGCCTTGTTTGGTGTGTCAGTGAGCCAAATCAACTTGTTGTTCGATACCTTCATTGCCAGCTTTCTAGCAACCGGCTCTATCAGTTGGCTATATTATTCGGATCGATTATTGGAATTCCCACTCGGTTTGTTTGGTATTGCTATTGCGACGGTTATTCTTCCTGCTTTGTCGCGTAAACACGTAGACGCTCAAGGGGAAGGGTTTGCTCATACAATGGACTGGGGCGTGCGCATGGTTTTATTGCTAGGCATTCCTGCAATGTTAGGTCTTATTGTTTTAGCAAAGCCGATGCTGATGGTGCTCTTCATGCGTGGCGAGTTTTCACCACACGATGTACAGCAGGCTTCCATGTCTTTGGTGGCATACGCTTCAGGCTTGCTTAACTTCATGTTGATTAAAGTGTTGGCTCCGGGCTATTACTCACGTCAAGATACTAAAACTCCTGTGAAGTACGGCATCATTGCGATGGTCACTAACATGGTGTTCAACGCGATCTTCGCTTATTTCTATGGTTATGTTGGTTTGGCAATCGCAACGGCGTTATCTGCGTTCGTGAACATGACTCTACTTTATCGTGGTCTGCATATAGCGGGTGTTTATCGTTTAACCAAGACTACATTGTTGTTTAGCCTTAAATTATTAGTATCTGGAACTGTGATGGTTGGCGTGATTTTATGGCAACTAGACAATATGCAGCTGTGGCTTGATTGGAGCTTCAACCAAAGAGCGTTGACGCTAACAGGGTTGATCGCACTTGGTGGCTTTGCTTATATTGTGTCGGTACTGGTTTTAGGTATCCGAGTAAAACATTTAAAAGCAGCGACAGATTAATACTGATTAGTATATAATCCGTCGGTTTCACACAATAAATGATGCAAATAACAGGTTTTAGCTGATCACAATGGAACTGATCCGAGGTATACACAATATTAAAGCACAGCATCATGGCTGTGTATTAACCATAGGTAACTTCGATGGTGTTCATTTAGGGCATCAAGAGGTTCTGAGTCAGGTTTCTAAACAAGCTACAGCACTGGGACTCCCTTCTGTTGTCATGACGTTTGAACCGCAACCTATGGAGTTGTTTGCTAAAGGTCGAGCGCCAGCGCGTTTAACTCGCTTACGAGATAAGTACGTGCAATTGAGCAAGCTAGAGATTAGTCGTTTATTGTGTGTGAATTTCAATCAGTATTTTGCAAGCTTGTCTGCGGAAGCATTCATTAAGGATCTTTTGGTTGATAAGCTTGGTGTGAAATTCTTGGTGGTTGGTGACGATTTTTGCTTTGGCAAAGGTCGAACAGGTAATTTCGCGATGCTTAAAGAAGCGGGCGAAAAATATGGTTTTGAGGTGGTAAGCACCCAAAGCTATTGCTTAAATCAATTACGGGTAAGCAGCACTGAGATACGGAATGCACTAGCGGTCGATGATTTGGCTGCAAGTGCTACCATGTTAGGCCGTGACTACAGTATTAGTGGTCGTGTGTCTCATGGTCGAAAACTAGGGAGAACTATCGGTTTCCCTACCGCTAACATTCCATTAAAGCGTTGTGTTTCTCCTGTATCGGGAGTGTATGTTGTTGAAGCATTGGATATCGATGGTGTTCCTGTCGGTGGCGTTGCTAATATTGGACAACGACCAACGGTTAATGGTGTAAGGCAGCAATTAGAAGTGCACTTTTTTGACTTTAAAGCCAATTTATATGGTAAACAGTTAGAAGTACGACTTTTGCACAAACTGCGCGACGAGATAAAATTTGAATCGTTCGACGCACTAAAGAATCAAATAGAATTGGATGCTGAAGCCGCAAGGGTGTGGCTGCTTCAGCTAAAGAATTAGTCGGATGATTCCACCGATTAACATAATGTCTAACTTCGCCCAATATAACGGAATTAAGAATCGATGAGTGATTATAAAGATACCCTGAACTTACCAGAAACAGGGTTCCCAATGCGCGGCAATCTGGCAAATCGTGAACCAGAAATGCTGAAGCGTTGGTACAAAGAAGATCTTTACGGCGAAATCCGTAAGGCAAAGAAAGGTAAAAAATCTTTCGTGCTGCATGATGGCCCTCCATACGCGAACGGCGACATTCACATTGGCCACGCGCTGAATAAGATTCTTAAAGACATTATTATCAAATCTAAGACCCTTTCTGGTTTTGATGCACCGTACATCCCAGGTTGGGACTGTCACGGTCTTCCAATCGAGTTAATGGTTGAGAAGAAGAAAGGTAAGCCTGGTCAGAAGATTTCGGCTGCTGAATTCCGCGAAGAGTGTCGTAAGTACGCTGCGGGCCAAGTTGAAGGTCAGAAAGAGAGCTTCAAACGTCTTGGTATCATGGGCGAGTGGGATAAACCTTACCGCACTATGGATTTCGGCACTGAAGCGAACATCATTCGTTCTCTAGGCAAAATCGCAGACAAAGGTCACCTTCTTAAAGGTTTCAAACCCGTTCACTGGTGTACTGACTGTGGTTCTGCTTTGGCTGAAGCTGAAGTTGAATATAAAGATAAAGTTTCTCCATCTATCGATGTGAAATTTACAGCAGCTGACGAAGCGGCGCTTCTAGAGAAATTTACTCTAGCGGAAGGTCACGCGGGTCAGGGCGAAATCTCTATCGTTATCTGGACGACAACACCGTGGACTCTGCCTGCTAACCGCGCAGTATGTTTACGTGATGATCTTGAATACGTACTTATCCAAGTTGAAGCGAATGGCGAACAGCCAGCTCAACGTATCGTTGTTGCTTCTGAACTAGCAAAAGACGTAATGGATCGTACAGGTATCGAGCACTTCCATAACCTTGGTTTTGCGACTGGTGCTGATCTTGAGCTTTCTCAGTTCAACCACCCGTTCTACGATTTTACTGTTCCTGCTGTTCTTGGCGACCACGTTACAACGGATTCAGGTACTGGTGTGGTTCACACTGCGCCTGGTCATGGTCAAGAGGATTTCGTGGTTGGTAAGAAGTACGACCTAGAAATCGCTAACCCAGTAGGCTCAAACGGCGTTTACCTGCCAGATACTGAGCTATTTGCTGGTCAGCATGTATTCAAAGCGAACGATTCTGTTTTAGAAGTTCTAAAAGAGAAAGGTGCACTACTGCATCACCACGCTTACGAGCACAGCTACCCACACTGTTGGAGACATAAAACTCCAATCATCTTCCGTGCAACACCGCAGTGGTTCATCTCTATGGATCAAGCTGGCCTACGTGCAAAAGCACTAGAGTCAACGAAGAGTGTTGAATGGATGCCAGAATGGGGTCAAAGCCGTATCGAAGGTATGATCGAAGGTCGCCCTGAGTGGTGTATCTCTCGTCAACGTACTTGGGGTGTGCCAATTGCTCTGTTCGTTCATAAAGAAACATCAGAACTTCACCCAGATAGCCCAGCTCTTATTGAAAAAGTAGCGAAGCTTGTGGAAGAAAAAGGCATTCAAGCTTGGTGGGATGTCGATGCTGCTGAACTGATGGGTGCTGAAGACGCTGACAAGTACGAGAAAGTACTTGATACGTTAGACGTATGGTTCGACTCAGGTGTAACGCACTTCTCTGTTGTGGATTCTCGTGAAGAGTACAACTTCCCGAATGAAGAAAGAACGCACAGTGCTGATCTGTACCTTGAAGGTTCTGACCAACACCGTGGCTGGTTCCAGTCATCTTTGATTTCATCTATCGCGATGAAAGACGAAGCACCATACAAGCAAGTGCTAACGCACGGTTTCGTGGTTGATGGTAACGGCCGTAAGATGTCTAAATCTATCGGTAACGTTGTTGCTCCTAAAGATGTAACGAACAAGCTAGGCGCAGATATTCTACGTCTATGGGTTGCTTCTACGGATTACACTAACGAAGTTGCGGTTTCTGACGAGATCCTTAAGCGTTCTGCTGATGCTTACCGTCGTATTCGTAACACAGCTCGTTTCTTCCTAGCGAACTTGAACGGTTTCAACCCTGAAACGGATCTAGTTCCTGCTGAAGAAATGGTAGCACTTGATCGCTGGGCTGTTGGCCGTGCTCAAGCTGCACAAGAAGAGATCGTTAAAGCATACGGTGAGTACAATACTCACGGTGTAACTCAACGTCTAATGCAGTTCTGTTCTATCGAAATGGGTTCTTTCTACCTAGACGTAATTAAAGACCGTCAGTACACAGCGAAGCAGGGCAGCCATGCTCAACGTAGCTGCCAAACAGCGCTTTACTACATCGTAGAAGCTCTAGTTCGTTGGATGGCTCCTATCATGTCGTTCACTGCAGATGAAATCTGGAACGAGATGCCAGGCGAACGCGACACGTTTGTATTCACAGGCGAGTGGTTCGAAGGCCTATTTGGTCTTGCTGACGACGAAGAGCTAAGCAACGAATTCTGGACTGAAATCCAGTCAGTTCGTGGCGCAGTGAACAAGCTTCTTGAAGATGCTCGTAAAGAGAAAACAATCGGTGGCGCTCTGCAGGCTGAAGTTACTCTATACGCTGACGATGCACTAGCGGCTAAAATCAACAAGCTAGAAGATGAGCTACGTTTCGTACTTATTACTTCTGCTGCGGTTGTTAAACCACTTAGCGATAAGTCTGATACAGCTCAAGCGACAGACGTTGAAGGTCTGTACGTTGAAGTTGCAGCAACTGAAGCTGAGAAGTGTGACCGTTGCTGGCACCACACTCCAGATGTAGGCACAATTGAAGGTCACGAGAAAGTTTGTGGTCGTTGTGTGTCGAACATCGACGGTGAAGGCGAAGTGCGTAAGTACGCATAACGACTCAGAGAAATACTGAACTTTTTGTAAAAATCATAGCCCCAGTACCAACTGGGGTTATTTTTAATTATAGGAAATGTGTTTAGCCAAGTTTGGTAATCAAGGTCACTTAAATTGAGTAACAGTGAATACCAACTTCGTAAATACTAGGAATAGAAATGAGTGAAGTTTCGTTAAAACAATCTGGTGTGCGTTGGTTATGGTTGGCCCTACTTGTCCTCCTTGCTGATATCGGTATCAAACTCTTTGTTATGGACAACATGGGTTATGGCTGGGCAAACCGCATTGAGGTGTTGCCATTCTTTAACTTTTTGTACGTGCATAACTACGGTGCAGCATTTAGCTTCTTGAGTGATCAAAGTGGTTGGCAGCGCTGGTTATTTACGGGTATCGCATTTGCGGTAACGGGGATGCTGACGTACTGGATGAGCAAGCTACCAGCAACAGATAAGTGGAACAACATTGCTTATGCGATCATCATTGGTGGCGCTGTTGGTAACGTGTTCGACCGTGTTGTACATGGCTTTGTCGTCGATTACTTAGACTTCTATTGGGGTACTTACCACTGGCCTGCATTTAACCTAGCGGATATGGGAATCTGTATCGGCGCCGCGATGATCATCTTAGATGGTTTCCGTAAGAAAGATGAAAGCCAATAGACTACTCAGACATTAATGAGTATCAAGCAAATCGCTTTGTAATAGATTGTCCTAAAGTCAGCCTATGACTCACAGAATAGAATAGCCCTAAGCGCTGTCGGTTGATTCCGACGGCGCTTTTTTTTATGCTGCAACTAATATGAGATCAAAGCAAAATGCATTCTCAAATAATAAAGAAATCTAAGGAAAGTAACGTGGCAGCAATTAAAAATGATTCAGCAGTAACTCTACATTTTACGATTAAAATGAAGGATGGTTCAGTTGCCGATAGCACCGAAAATATGGGTAAGCCTGCAAAATTCGTGATGGGTGATGGCAGCCTAAGTGAGAACTTTGAACAGTGCCTGATTGGTCTTGAAACGGGGACTGAAAAGTCTATCGAATTGAAGGCGGAAGACGCGTTTGGTATGCCAAATCCAGATCATATCCATCATATGGATCGTGCTAAGTTTGTTGGCGACTCTGAAGTCGAAGTTGGCACTATTATGGCTTTCTCTGGTCCTGACGGTATGGAAATTCCAGGTATTATCACTGAGATCGCGGGTGATTCAGTGACGGTTGATTTTAATCATCCATTAGCAGGCCAAGACGTTACGTTTGACGTCAACATCTTAGCTGTGGACTAACTGTCTCAACGGTGGAGTAGCTATCTTAGCGGTTAATCACTATCTTAACAGTAGAATAACATCGCCTTACAGGTGTGATGCAACCCAGAGCTTCACTGTCTAGGCGCTTCACTGTAGAATGCGAACCTCGCTGACAGCGAACTCTATAGAAAAAACCTTAGTACAGCGGTAAATGATGAGCAATGAAATGAAAATAATGTTAGCTAACCCTCGTGGCTTTTGTGCCGGTGTCGATCGTGCGATCAGCATCGTAGAGCGCGCACTAGAAATGTATCAGCCACCGATCTATGTTCGCCATGAAGTGGTGCACAACCGCTTTGTTGTTGAGGGGCTCAAGCAGCGTGGTGCTATTTTTGTCGAAGAGTTAAGTGAAGTGCCAGACGATAATATCGTGATCTTCTCTGCTCACGGTGTTTCTCAAGCGGTTCGTAAAGAAGCGAAAGAACGCGAGTTAACGGTATTTGATGCGACGTGTCCTTTGGTGACTAAAGTTCATATGGAGGTTGCTCGAGCGAGCCGCAAACATATGGAAGTGGTATTGATTGGTCACGCTGGTCACCCTGAGGTTGAAGGCACTATGGGGCAGTACGCTAGCCAAACTGGTGGTATGTACTTGGTTGAAAGACCAGAAGATGTACTGAACTTAGTCGTGAACGACCCGAGTAACTTACATTACGTTAGCCAAACCACGTTGTCAGTTGATGAAACCGCAGATGTGATTGAAGAGTTACGTCGCGTGTTCCCTGAGATCCAAGGGCCACGTAAAGACGATATCTGCTACGCAACACAAAACCGTCAAGACGCAATTCGCGAGATGGCCGGTGATGTTGATGTCGTGATTGTTGTCGGTTCTAAGAACTCATCGAACTCTACCCGTTTAAAAGAGCTAGCTGAGAAGCTAGGCACGCCAGGTTATCTAACCGATTGTCCTGAAGACATTCAAACAGAATGGGTTGAAGGGAAAAAGAAAATTGGTGTGACAGCGGGTGCTTCAGCACCTGAAGAGCTAGTAAACCAAATCTTAGATCGTATTCGTGAGCTAGGTGCAACCGAAGTTGAAGAGATTCAAGGTCGTGAAGAGAACATGTTCTTCGAAGTACCGAAAGAGCTGCAGATTAAGCAAGTCGACTGATCTCTATTGATTGGTGACAAGATCGATTCGTAACTCTATCGATTTGCAAACACTATTGATTTGTAAACAGCAGGAAGCCAACGTTGATGCGTTGGCTTTTTTGATCGTGCTTTGGAAAAAGAGTCGAAATTTATGGGGTTACTGGAGACCGAGCTGCTCTTTTAAAGCCTTTAAGTAACGACGACTGACAGGCACTTCAAAGCCAGTCAGTGTGATGATCTCGGCTAATCCATTCTCTAACAGTTTGATCTCTTGGATCGATTTTATGTTGATCAAATACTGGCGATGACAGCGGATCAAATCGGTCTTTTCTTCTAGGATCTTCAGGGTTAACTGTGAAGTGGCGGTTTGTGATGAGCTACGAACATGCACACCGCTGATATCTGAATAGGCGCACTCGACCGTTTGGCTCGCCATGATCACAATGCGGTTGTGGCCGATACACGGGATCTGCTCTAAGTGGCAGGGAGCGATAGCAGATATATCTTGTTCTGGCGCTTTCTGGTTCTGCTTGATGACCTTATTCAGACGGCAAACACTCTTATTTAATCGACAAGGTTCAACTGGCTTGAGTAGGTAGTCAAAGGCATTGTCTTCAAATGCTTGAATCGCATATTGGTCGTAGGCGGTGACGAATACCACGTAGGGCATGGTGTCTGGATCAAGCATGCTTAACAGTTCAATTCCGGTAACCTGCGGCATTTGGATATCCAAATACACCACATCAGGCTTGAGCAGATTGATCTGTTTCAGTCCTTCGATCGCGTTACTTGCTTGGCCGATGATTTCTACTTGTCCGGTTTCAGTGAGTAGTTCAATCAGCTCTTCGCGAGCAAAAAGCTCATCATCGACAACTAATGCCTTTAACATCCTACAATCTTCATTTTGGTTCTATCCCTGCTTGTTTCACGCTTTTCTTTTAAATGTCGGCTTCTAAATGTTTCAACTCGGAGTGATTCGTCTCCGAAAATACCTTTATTTCAGTATAGGTATGATAAAGCTCATTCGAGTAAATTGCTGTGGTTGAGATTCTATTTTTAGTGCTGAATCTTGTCCAAAGAAATTAGTGAGTCGTTTATCAACAATCTCCATGCCTAATCCAACGTGATCTTGGGATGGCTTCTGATAATTACCAGCATTGTCTTCAACGATTAACTTGAATCCACCCACGAAAGCCTCGCTATAGATCTTCACTTTGCCGCCTTCTAGCATGTTAGAAATCCCATGTTTGATGGCATTTTCTACTAGCGGTTGTAGGGTAAAGCTTGGCAGTTGCGACTCGTATAGTTGTGGGTCGATATCCCATTCGACTTCTAATCGGTCGGTAAAACGTGCTTTTTCAATAGTTAGGTACGCATTGACGTGCGCCAGTTCGTCTTTGAGTTTCACTGTATTGATGTTCTGCTTCAGATTACTTCTAAAGAAGTGAGAGAGATGCTGAATTAGTTCTCGTGCTTTATCAGGATCACGACGTGTAACGGCACTGATGGTGTTGAGTGCATTAAACAGGAAGTGAGGATTCACCTGAGCATGCAGCAGTTTGATTTCCGCTTGGGTGAGCAGCGTTTGCTGTTGCTGATAATTACTAAACAATATCTGGCTCGACAATAGCTGAGCAATACCTTCGCCCATCGACATATTGATGGTCGAGAACAGCTTTAGCTTTGGCTCATACAGTTTGATGGTTCCGATGACTTCGTTTCCTGCTCTTAACGGGATAATTAGCGCTGAGCCTAACTTACAATCTTGCGAAAGGGAGCATTGGTATGGATTCTCTTTGCCGTCAAGGTAGATGATGTCGTTCTGTTCCATCGAAGTGAGCGTGCTCTGCGATGAAATAGGGGTATTCGGAATATGATGTTCATCACCAATGCCGATGAATGCAAGGATTTTTTCTCGGTCAGTGATCGCCACCGCACCAACGTTGGTCTCTTCGTAAATGATCCGCACGATTTTTTGCGCATTATCCGAATTGAATCCTCCATGCAAAATACCCACTGAACGCTCGGCGATGGTTAATGCGCGGCGTGAGAAAGTTGCCGAATACTTCTCGAAGATGGTTTTCCGATCTTGGATGATGCTCATGAACAGCGCCGCACCGACCGAGTTAGCGATGATCATTGGCGCAGCAATATCGGAAACCAGAGCATAGGACTGCTCAAATGGTTTTGCGACCGCCAGTAGAATCAGCATTTGAATGATCTCTGCAAACAGGGTTACCGAGAAAACCACTAACGGATTAAACAGTTGGCTGGCTTTGTTCTTTCTCACGAGATAAACGTGTAACAGGCCGCCAATCAAGCCTTCTGCTGTGGTTGAAATCGCACAAGCCAAGTCTGTGAAGCCGCCTAATGAGTAACGGTGAATACCGCCAGTAAAGCCGACGGCAAAGCCAACGACTGGGCCGCCAAACAGACCACCCATTACCGCACCCATCGCACGAGTGTTGGCTATCGCGTCATTAATCTGCAGTCCAAAATAGGTGCCCATAATACAGAATAGGGAAAACAGAACGTAGCAGCTTATTTTATGACTTAAGCGTGAAGAGATGCTCAACAAAGGGAGAATCAATGGAGTTTTACTTAGCATGTAAGCAATCACTAAGTAGACACAGGTTTGTTGCAGCAGAGAGAGAATGAGTTCCATATTTTCACCTATTGAGACGCTTGTTAAGTGTAAAGCTCATTGCGTGGTAACGGTAGCTTTGCTTGTGTTTTCGTTGGTTATATCCAGTGACGATTGCTTCTCAATGCTGAGATACAGTAAAGCCCATCACAGAGGACGGGCTTTAGTCTTAATTTCCACGAATCACTGGGTGATTACGGGAACAAGCGAAGTGTTTTTGGCTTTCTTATTCTCCTCTGTCTATGAAGAGTGAGAATGTTTCGGGGAAAACTAAGCTGTTTTTGTTACGGGCTTTGCTTCCTTTTCTGATTCGTCATCAGCAAGGTCGATATCGCCTTTGCCTTTTGAAATTTTGATAACGTAAGCTGCAATTCCGAATGCACTCACCACGCCGATGATGGTTGAAAGTTGCATTGGCAGACCGAAGCCTAGCTGACTGTTGTTCAGGATGAATGTGATACACACAGATGTCATGAACACAGCTGGAACCGTTGTTACCCAGTGCAGTTTATTGTGACGAAGTAGGTAAGCCGAAGCTGTCCATAGCATCATGACTGCTGTTGATTGGTTAGCAAAACCGAAGTAACGCCAGATGATACCGAAATCTACTTGAGTCAGGATACCACCGATAACGAACAGTGGTAGAGCCATCAGTAGGCGGTTACGCAGTGTTTTTTGTTCCATGTTGAAGTATTCAGCAAGGATAAGACGGCTTGAACGGAACGCTGTGTCACCAGAAGTGATAGGTAGGATAATCACGCCAAGGAAAGCAAGGATACCGCCAAATACACCCAGTAGGCCAAATGAAGCGCTGTATACCACGTTACCTGGGCCGCCGTTTGCAATCGCGTCAGATAAAGACTCAACTGAACCGAAGAACGACAGAGCAAGTGCACACCAGATTAGAGCGATGATGCCTTCACCAATCATTGCGCCGTAGAACACGAAGCGACCGTTCTTCTCGTTTTCCATACAACGCGCCATCAAAGGAGACTGAGTTGCGTGGAAGCCAGAGATAGCACCACAAGCGATAGTGATGAATAGAGCAGGCCAAAGTGGTAGGTCATTCGGGTTCATGTTGGTGAACATGTCTTTCATCTCGAAGCCGCCCATTATTTGGTGCTCGTCAGACAGACCAATCGCAGTGATTAAGCCAACAGACATGAAGATAAGCAGTGCGCCGAACAGTGGGTAGAAGCGACCAATGATTTTATCGACAGGGACAATCGTTGCGATGATGTAGTAAGCAAATATGATAACAATCATCGTTGTTGCAGACATCGCGAAATCAGTTTGGTCGTTCACTAGGTTAGTGATCATGCCTGCTGGAGCAGAAACGAATACCACACCAACAAGAAGCAGTAGAACAATGGCAAAGATGTTCATAAAGTGTTTTGCGCCATTGCCTAGGTAACGTCCTGTGATGGTTGGAACCGAAGCACCACCATTACGGATAGATAACATACCTGAGAAGTAGTCGTGTACAGCACCTGCGAAGATACAACCTAGAACGATCCAAAGCATTGCTGCTGGGCCGTAAAGAGCACCCATGATAGGGCCGAAGATTGGACCTACACCTGCAATGTTAAGCAGCTGAACTAGGTAAACCTTTGGTGTTGACATAGGAACGTAGTCCACGCCGTCTTGCTTGGTGTGAGCGGGTGTTTGACGCTTTTCATTGACACCGAAAATCTTTTCGATAAAGGCACCGTAAATAAAGTAGCCACCAATGAGTGCTGCAACACAGGTAAGAAACCACATCATAATTTGTTATCCCTGAATGTATTAATTAAGTCAGGGTGTATATTAAAGGAGTGTATGAGAAGAAACTTCCGCTACTGGAGTGAGTGGTCGAATAGCTAATTAAGTGGTGTTATAACCGGTTTAGTGGTTTGTGACCTTTGCGGAGCGGTTGGTTACTGGTGTTGAGAAGTGTCATGCTTCTAGTTAGTGGTGACTTATCAGCTTTAAGCGGTAATCAATAAATATCAACGGCAGATAACAGACATAAGTGGACATCAGTCAGTGTTCAGCGGAGAATCGCCACAAAGGCAGCGCTTCGTCAGAAAGTGATGAAGTAACAATATAAAGGATTGAAATGAAAAAAATAATCGCATTATTCGCCGTGGCATTTAGCCTTGCAGGATGCAGCGCCAATGTTCAAGATTTAGCCGCCGAAGGCAATTGGCAAGAGATTGGCTATCGTGATGGTATCAAAGGCCACACTCAGCGTTCTTATTCAGATATGGCCGAGCTTGGCGGAGTCGATCAAGCTAGCTATACAGAAGGTTATCACCTAGGTGTGACTGAATATTGTAATCCGAACCATGCTTATCAGATTGGTTTATCTGGTCAAGTGTATGAAGGCGTGTGTTCTGGTACGGAAGACGCTCAACGTTTCCGTATGGAATGGCAACGTGGCTGGGATGAGTTCTCGAACGACTATTAAGCCCAAGCTAGCGATAACAAATGAAAACTAAAAAAGACCAGTACTGCATGTGTACTGGTCTTTTTGTATGTAGTTAAAGTTACTCTCTAAATGAGAAGCTACAAACAGAATTGAGATTACTGATTATTCTCGACTGCTTTTCTCAAGAAGCCATTTTGCTTATCAAGCTGAGCCTTGGCCAATTCTAAATCTAGCCCTGTTAGAATCATCAAAATCGATAACTTCACATCGTAATCAGTCGTTTTAAGTGTCGAGACTGCCAGTGCCTTATCACACTCTGTTGCTTGGATAACGATACGAGCAGCGCGGGCAACTAACTTTTCATTGGTCGCTTTTACGTCGACCATCAGATTTTGGTAGCTCTTACCGATACGAATCATGCTGGCTGTGGTCAGCATGTTGAGCACCAATTTTTGCGCTGTCCCTGATTTTAAACGAGTTGATCCCGTTAAGGCTTCTGGGCCAACCACTGGGCTAATTGCGATTTGAGCAATCTCAGCAATTGGAGAGCCTGGGTTACAAGACAGTGCAACCGTCACCGCGCCAAGCTGATTGGCGTAATTGAGTGCACCAATCACGTAAGGTGTACGACCGCTTGCTGCAATACCTACCACGACATCATTTTCTGAAAACTGAATCGCTTTGAGGTCTTCAATACCGAGAGTCAGCGAATCTTCCGCTCCCTCTTTGGCTTTTAAAATCGCTTCTGGTCCGCCAGCGATTAAGCCGATAACCATTTTGTCTGAAACACCGAAAGTCGGAGGGCACTCTGAGGCATCTAATACACCTAATCGACCACTGGTGCCTGCACCCATATAGATCAGTCGGCCACCGTTTTGAAAGGCGTGAGCGATCTTGTCAACCGCTTTCGCGATCAGTGGTAATTCGGCTTCGATCGCCAGTGGTACCTGTTTGTCTTGTTGGTTAATCTTTTCAACCACTTCGAGAGAGGTGAGTAGATCAATATCCATAGTGTCAGGGTTTCTCCCCTCCGAAACGAGGTGCGAGAGCGCTGATATGAGAGCGTCGTTACTCATAATGATCCTTAAATGGTGATTCTAAAATGATGGTTCTAAAGTTGTTTAGTCAGCACGATAGAGAACGCCTAGAGAGGCCGCTCTGCTCGCGCCAGTCACTTCTGGTAAATTGCTTGGCAGTTGATGAACATGACGTTGAGCAAGCCACGCAAAGGCCATAGCTTCCATATAATCGGCATCAACGCCTTTACTGGTGGTTGACTCAACCTCCCAGCCAGGAAGCAGTTCAGACAGTCTCTTCATCAACAGTGGATTTCTCGTACCCCCGCCACACACATAGAGCGCAGGTTGGTTACCCAAGCGATAAGTCTCCACTTCATTCGCTATCGTCAATGCAGTGTATTCACAAAGTGTGTGCTGAACATCTTCTGCTGCAAGGTCTTTAAATTCTGTTAATTGTTGCTCTAACCACGGTAGATTAAATAGCTCCCTGCCAGTGCTTTTCGGCGGCATTTGAGATAGATAAGATTCATTTAATAACTGTTCGAGCAAGGCTTGACTGAGTTGACCTTTAAGTGCGAATTGCGCATCACGGTCAAACTTCTCACCCGTGTGCGTATCAACCCAAGCGTCCATCAACATATTGCCGGGGCCTGTATCATAACCAAGAGTAGGCTGATTCGGGCGCAGTACTGAAATATTCGAGATACCACCAATATTCAAGACTACAACCGAGCTGTCTCGCGGGTGAAAAATCGTATGGTGAAACGCGGGGACTAATGGCGCACCTTGTCCGCCAAGCGCCATGTCTTTGCGTCTGAAGTCGGCAACCGTTTGAATATCTGTTTTAGCGGCAATGATATTAGCGTCACCCAACTGCATGGTAAATGGCGAAGTACCGGTTGGCTGGTGGAATACTGTTTGGCCATGGTTCCCAATCGCAGTCACAGAAGATGCAGGCGTACCTGACTTATCGAGAAGTTGCAGAACAGCATCAGCAAATAGATGACCAAGCTGGTGGTCTAGTTCGCCAATGGCAATCAAATCCGTTTTCTGACCAATACAAACTTCAAGCAGACGCGCTTTGAGATCATCAGGCATTGGGAACTCATCATGAGCGAGCAATGTGATGCGCGAATCTTCAATCGACACTAAGGCGGTATCAACACCGTCCATACTCGTTCCCGACATCACACCGATATACAGTTCTTTACGATCCATTCCTAAGCTCTTGCACTGCATTCCTAAAGTCTTCCACAGATTGGTTTAAAAACATTGTAAAGAAAATTTAAAGAGAATAATCTCGGGAAGTTTATGAAATTAGGTTTAATAAGGGATAAATATGGGACCGTTGTGGGTAGATGTCGCGGGCTACGAACTGACAGCTGAAGACAGAGAAATTTTAGAGCACCCAACCGTTGGTGGTCTCATCTTATTCGCTCGAAACTACCACGATAGCAAACAGCTTTCGGCGTTAAATAAAGAGATCCGTAAGGTAGCGAAACGTCCTATTTTGATTGGCGTTGACCAAGAAGGCGGCCGAGTTCAGCGCTTTCGCGATGGCTTTTCAATTATCCCTGCCGCTCAAGAATTCGCGACTAAGAATAATGGTGAGCAGTTAGCAGAACAAGCCGGTTGGTTGATGGCGGCGGAATTGATTGCCCATGATATCGATCTGAGCTTTGCGCCTGTATTAGATAAAGGTCACGACTGTAAAGCGATTGGTAGCCGAGCGTTTGGTGAAGATATTGATACCATCGTTCGCCACAGCAGTGCTTTTATTAAAGGCATGAAATCGGTTGGAATGGCGACAACAGGGAAGCACTTCCCAGGACACGGTGGCGTGATTGCTGATTCGCACCTTGAAACGCCTTACGATCCTAGAGACGATATATTTGAAACTGACATGGCGATCTTCAAGGCTCAAATTGAAGCCGGAATATTGGATGCCATGATGCCAGCACACGTGGTTTTCTCTCACTATGATGATCAGCCAGCGAGTGGCTCACAGTATTGGTTGCAGAAAGTATTGAAGCAGCAGCTTGGATTCAAAGGCTTAGTGTTCTCTGATGACTTAACGATGGAAGGCGCTGCCATTATGGGCGGGCCAGCAGACAGAGCGAAAGCAGCCTTGAATGCTGGCTGTGACATGGTGCTGATGTGTAATAAGCGAGATGCACAAATTGAGGCTCTTGATCATTTAGCAATTCAAGAGGTGCCTTTAGCCAACTCATTGCTTAAAAAGCACAGCTTTGATTTATCGACGCTTCACTCGGATAGTCGATGGAAAGAGGCCTCAGAGCAAATTAAGCGAATGTTAAATGCTGGGTGATAAATAAACACTCTATAAGTTTGAAGAAGGCGATATGAGAAATATCGCCTTTTTTGTATGTGTGAGGTGCAGTTTAAGCTGGTTTGTGTATTAGAGTTAATTAAAGTGAGCATGTAAATTTTAATTTACACTGAATGTTTTTTATTGTTTACACTTGCAATCGTTTTTGTAGCTGTTATTGTGTTTTTAAAGATTGTCAGCCCAAATGGAAATATTGGGTGTAAAAATAAATATACAGGTTGAGTTATGCAGAAAAGTGAATTAAGCAATGTCAATATCATCGACGAACAAGTACTGATTACTCCAGAGGAGTTAAAAGCAAAACTGCCTTTGAGTGATAATGCTCGTCGTTTCATTCAAGAGTCTCGTCAAACTATTGCAGACATTATTCATAAGAAAGATCATCGCATGCTTGTAGTATGTGGCCCATGTTCTATCCATGATATTGAAGCGGCGAAAGAGTACGCGAAACGCTTAAAAGCTTTATCTGAGCAGCTTAGCGATCAACTGTATATTGTAATGCGTGTTTACTTTGAGAAGCCTCGTACCACTGTTGGTTGGAAAGGCTTGATCAATGACCCGCACCTAGATGGCACTTTCGATATTGAGCATGGTCTGCATGTTGGTCGTGAGTTACTTGTTGAACTTGCTGAGATGGAAATCCCACTAGCGACGGAAGCGCTAGATCCAATCAGTCCGCAATACCTAGCAGATACATTCAGCTGGGCAGCAATCGGCGCTCGTACGACTGAATCACAAACTCACCGTGAAATGGCGAGTGGTCTTTCAATGCCAATCGGCTTTAAAAATGGTACGGATGGCAATCTAGGTACTGCAATCAATGCAATGCAGGCGGCTTCTTCTAGCCACCGTTTCATGGGTATCAGTCGTGAAGGTCAAGTCGCACTACTCACGACGCAAGGTAACCCAAATGGTCACGTAATTTTACGTGGCGGTAAGCAGACGAACTACGATTCAGTATCGGTACACGAATGTGAGCAAGAGCTGGGCAAGTCTGGCTTAGAGGCGGCACTAATGGTCGACTGTAGTCATGCGAACTCTCGTAAAGATTTCCGTCGTCAACCGCTGGTGGCTGAAGATGTCATCCATCAGATTCGTGAAGGTAATAAGTCGATTATCGGCCTGATGATTGAGAGCCATATTAACGAAGGAAACCAATCTTCAGATATACCTCTCAATGAGATGAAATACGGTGTATCTATTACCGACGCGTGTATCAATTGGGATTCAACTGAGGCACTATTGAAACATGCACATACGGAATTAGTCCCGTTCTTAGAGAACCGCTTGAAAGGTTAGTCAGAGTTTAAATTTAAGTGCCTCATCTAATGGGGCATTTTAAGATCTGTTGCTAACGAACCTGCATCAGTGCGGGCTTTTAGATTGGCACGGGCTTATAGATGAGTAAGGAATAAAATGGCCGTTGAACTGAACGAATTACGCGACCAAATCGATGCTGTCGATAAACAAATGTTGGATTTACTGGCTCAACGACTGGCTCTAGTGGAGAAAGTCGGTGAAGTAAAAAGTGAACATGGTTTACCTATTTATGTACCGGAACGTGAAGCCGCGATGTTGGCATCTCGTCGTCAAGAAGCCGAGAAAATAGGAGTACCACCGCAGTTAATCGAAGATATTTTACGTCGTACGATGCGTGAGTCTTATGCCAGTGAAAAAGATTCTGGTTTTAAGTGCCTTAACCCAGAGTTACGTTCAGTGGTTATCGTTGGTGGTAATGGTCAGCTTGGTGGTCTGTTTGGACGTATGTTCAAGCTTTCTGGTTACGAAGTGAAAATCCTTGGCAGCCAAGATTGGGACAAAGCCGATGAGATCTTAGATAATGCTGGCCTTGTGGTTGTAACGGTTCCAATTCACCTGACAGAAGGTGTGATTGCGAAGTTGGGTAACCTACCAAGCGATTGTATTCTTTGTGATTTGACGTCGATAAAATCAAAGCCTCTACAAGCAATGATGAACATGCACCAAGGCCCAGTGGTTGGGTTACACCCAATGTTTGGTCCTGATGTTCCAAGCCTTGCGAAACAAGTGATTGTTTACAGCGATGGGCGTGGCTCTGAAAGCTACCAATGGTTACTGAATCAATTTGGTATTTGGGGCGCGAGCCTTTGCCAGATGGATGCTGCTGAACACGATCACGGTATGACTCTGATTCAAGCACTACGCCACTTCACCTCTTTTGCTTACGGCTTGCACCTAAGTAAAGAGAACCCGAATATTGATCAGCTTCTGAAGCTAAGCTCTCCAATCTACCGGCTTGAGATTGCGATGGTTGGTCGTCTGTTTGCTCAAGACCCGAACTTGTACGGTGATATCATTCTTTCTTCTGATGAGAACATTGAGATGATTCGACGTTTCCATAGTCGTTTCGGTGAAGCATTAGAAATCTTGGATGGGAAAGATAAAGCCAAATTCGTTGATAGCTTTAATCAAGTCAGTGATTGGTTTGGCGACTACTCGCAGCAGTTCTTGCAAGAGAGCCAAAACCTTTTAAAACAAGCACATGACTCGATTCATCGTGGCTAATACTGATTTGAAATCATAAAAAAGAGCGACCATCTGGTCGCTCTTTTTGTTTGTACTGAACGCTATGAAAGCATTTGGCCTACAGTAGGCTAAAAGCAATGAGATCATCATAGGCCAAACCAACAGGTCTTATCTATTAACAACTAGTTAGTCGTGATAGGTTTTTTGCTATCTTCGCTCGATACCGTGTCGATGGTCGAGCTAATGTAAGGCACATTCGTCAGGTTGATTTGCAAGCGAACCACATTATCAATCAGTTGAACCAGTGGACCCCACTTAACCTTTTTCTCTTTCTCGAACACGTAGTTGAAGTTCTCCGGTGTCCAATCCATCAAGTATTGAGGGTTCAGTGAACGACCAAGGAAGCGTACTTCATAATGCAAGTGTGGCCCGGTTGAGTTACCTGAGTTACCACAGCTTGCGATCACATCACCTTTACTCACAAACTGACCGCTGCGAACTTTGAATTTTTGTAGGTGCGCGTAAGAACTCATGAAGCCGAACGAGTGACGCATAGTAATAAAGTTACCGAAGCCTTTTTTACTTGGGCGTACCGTTTCAATGACTCCATCTGCGGGCGCTACAATATCTTCACCACGCTTACACGTTAGATCGATACCAGTATGTACATGGCGTTTACCTGAAATAGGGTTAGTGCGGCTACCATAAGAAGAAGAGATACGTTGATAAGCCATCGGACTGTCGTTTGGAATCAAACGGAACATCGTGGCTCTTACTGCTGAATCGACTGCAGCCGCATCAATGCGATCTTCTAAAGAAATATCATCTGTAAGCAGTTCTTCATCAGCAAGACCCAGCACGGATTCCACATCAAATACACGCTTACCAAGCAGTTGAATGGTGCCTTCTTTTTCTGTCAGTGTTTGCGATAACGAGTGATTGGTTTCTACCTGCTCAGCGTAAAGAAACTCGGTTTGCTCTTTTTCAACAATCAGCGTTTCAATCAACTGTTGTGCATCGCCTGCTTGCATCGCGAGCTCTTGTTTACCTTCGAAGTGCATGTATGCAGCTCCGCCAATTAACAGTGGCACTGAAAAAATGGCAGTGGTGCACATGAGCACGGCTTTTCGGCCGAAGTAAAACGTCTGTTCCCCTTGGTTAGAGGGAATAGTAATGGAAATTTTTTTAGACATGGTTCTGTATTAACTAAATGCTTCTAATAGAAAAAAGGGTAATGGAGATATTATTCCTTACCCAAATCGGTAAGGTGTTCAATCTCTCTATAAAGCAGTTCATCGTCGCCGACATTAAGCTCAACAAGGCGCTTAAGGTGGCTAATACTATCAATATCTAAATGCTCTATGCGTAAACGCATTGAGGTATTGATGGTAGAGACTATCGTTGCTTCTAACTGAATATTGATATCACTGTTGGTGAGCTTAAAGCTGACTTGAACAGGAGCATCGTGGCTGAGTTGCTGCCATTTATCACACTGAATGAGTAAACCATGAAGAGATAAGTCTTGCACCGAGCCTGATACTTTTACTTGTCCTTGTGAGATCTCAGTCGGGACTTGATAAATAACTCGTGAAAATTGACGTCTTTCAAGCATAGGTAATTTCTCTATATCAATAGGTAAATAGTAAGCCAGATATATCAAAGGCCGCTATTATCGCGGCCTTTGTTCAAAATACAACTAATTTACTTAGCAATACGCTTGTACTTGATACGGTGCGGTTCAGCCGCTTGTGCGCCCAGAGTCTTTTTCAGCCACTCTGTGTATTCAGTATAGTTACCTTCGTAGAAGTTAACTTGACCTTCATCACGGTAGTCTAAGATATGGGTCGCAATACGGTCAAGGAACCAACGGTCATGCGAGATAACCATTGCACAGCCAGGGAACTCAAGCAGCGCTTCTTCAAGTGCACGTAGAGTTTCGACATCAAGGTCATTGGTTGGTTCATCGAGTAGCAGTACGTTGCCGCCTGCTTTCAGCAGTTTCGCAAGGTGAACACGGTTACGTTCACCACCAGAAAGCTGACCGATGATTTTCTGTTGGTCGTTGCCTTTGAAGTTGAAACGAGAACAGTAAGCACGTGCAGGGATTTCGAAGTTGTTGATCTTAATGATATCAGCGCCTTCAGAGATCTCTTGGAATACTGTTTTGGTGTCGTCCATGCTGTCACGGAACTGATCAACAGAAGCAAGCTTAACCGTTTCGCCAAGTTCAACTGTGCCTGAATCTGGCTGTTCTGCGCCACTTAGCATCTTGAATAGTGTTGATTTACCCGCACCATTGGCACCAACGATACCAACGATAGCGCCTTTAGGCATGCTGAATGATAGGTCATCGATAAGAACGCGATCACCAAATGACTTCGTTAGGTTCTTAACTTCAAGTACCTTGTCACCTAAACGCTCACCTGGTGGGATGAACAATTCGTTGGTTTCGTTACGCTTCTGGTATTGGCCAGTCGTCATTTCTTCAAAACGAGCCATACGAGCTTTAGACTTAGCTTGACGACCTTTAGGGTTTTGACGAACCCATTCAAGTTCTTTCTCAATCGTTTTTTGACGTGCGCTTTCGCCTGCTTTTTCTTGCTTCAAACGCTCATCTTTCTGTTCTAGCCAAGATGTGTAGTTACCTTCCCATGGGATACCTTCACCACGGTCAAGTTCTAGAATCCAACCTGCAGCGTTGTCTAGGAAGTAACGGTCGTGGGTAATCGCCACAACAGTACCGCTGTAATCAACAAGGAAATGCTCAAGCCAAGCAACTGATTCTGCATCCAAGTGGTTGGTTGGTTCATCAAGAAGCAGCATGTCTGGCTTCTCAAGAAGTAGACGACAGATAGCAACACGACGACGTTCACCACCTGATAGGAATTCGATTTTCGCATCCCACTCAGGAAGACGAAGTGCATCTGCAGCTCGCTCTAGAGCTGTCTCTAGGTTATGACCATCTTTTGCTTGGATCAGTGCTTCAAGCTCACCTTGCTCTTTCGCTAATGCATCGAAATCTGCATCAGGTTCTGCGTAAGCGGCATATACTGCGTCGATGCGCTTAAGTGCGTCAGCAACATCTGAAACCGCTTCTTCTACGATTTCACGAACGGTTTTTGATTCGTCTAGTACAGGTTCTTGAGGTAGGTAACCTACTTTTAGACCTTGTTGTGCACGTGCTTCACCATCAATATCAGTATCAATACCAGCCATGATACGTAGTAGGGTAGATTTACCTGAACCATTTAGACCCAAAACACCGATTTTAGCGCCAGGAAAAAAGCTAAGAGAAATGTCTTTAAGAATTTGACGCTTAGGTGGAACAGTTTTGCTCACCCGAGACATGGTATATACGTATTCAGCCATTGCCGATCGATCCTAATTATTGTTCAAAATTGTTTGCTATTTTATACCAATATTCTCAAAGATGTTACTCCTAGGACAGAAAAGCCATTCTTGAACTAATCCTCACCTATTATTGTCACATTGGTCATTAAAACTATATTTAATAAGCTTTCGAGGCGATGTGTTAAATATTAACAATATTTACACTCAAACTCTTTACATTTGATGTGATGTCGGGCGTAAATAGACTTCACGTATTCATACACGCACTAAGGAAAGAGCGAATGTTTTTCCGCATTGGTAATACGAAAATTGCTGTCGCTGCATCGGCAATTTTGTTTTCATTTTCACAGGCTCCAATGGCTATGGCCAGCAATGCTTCCGAGCTTGAAATGCAGCGTGATGTTTATGACAGAGCGCAAGAGGTTTTAGACAACCGTGATCTAAAAGCTTATTCAGCACTTCGTAACAAAATTCAAACATACCCGTTAACACCTTACACTGACTATCGCGCCTTTTTACTGGGCTTAGGTGATCGAACGCCAAGCGAGGTGGATGCTTTTATTGAAGAGAACAAAGCACTGCCGTTTTCCAATCGTATACGAGCGCCTTATTTAGATTTATTGGCGGCTCAAAAACAGTGGAAGACGATCCTTGAGTTTCAAACCCAAGAGCCTGTTGGTGAAAAATATCAATGTATCTATTACCGCGCTAATTATGAACAAGGTAATCAAGATCTCGCCTTTAAAGGTGCGAAACAACTTTGGTTAAGTGGCAGTGGTGTTGATGATAACTGTGATTCACTTTTCGAAAGCTGGGATGAAGCGGGCTTAAGAACGGATCAGCTGATTCTGGACAGAATGCTTTTAGCGTTCGAGAGTCGAAACGGTAAGTTAATGAGCTACTTGGTTAAGCAATTAGATCATGATGAGTCAATTACTCAAGCGAAGCAGATGAAGGCGTTGTACAACAAGCCTGAAGATGTACTCGCGTTTGCTAAGAAGCACCCAGCGAATGAATTCTACCAAGCACAAACCGAATTTGGTTTCGAGAAGCTAGTAAGGAAATCCGCAAGCAGCGCTCAAGAGGTTTTTGATGATGTTGTGAAAGCTCAAAAATTTTCGAAAGAAAAATCCCAAGAGCTCGCGGATTACCTAGCGTTCCGCTTGATCAATACCGACTCTGAAGAGTTGATGGCGTGGCGAGACAAAATGCTCGCGAGTTCATCAAAGCAAGTTTTGCTGGAAAGACGTGCTCGCTTAGCTATTCAACATGCCGATTGGACGGGTTTGAAAGAGTGGATTGCGCGCTTAGATGGTAAACATCAAGCTTCGCTTCGCTGGCAGTATTGGCAGGGTAGAGCTGAGATTGCGCTAGGCGATACTGCTGAAGGTAATAAGCGATTGTCAGACATTTTGGGTCAGCGTAATTTCTATAGTGTGGCTGCCGCTAAGCAATTAAATAAGCTTGTTAGCTATCCAACGTCGACCCTTAAATACAGTGCAGAAATGGTGAAACCATTCGACACTTCTTTGGTTCGCATAGGTGAGCTGATTGAGCGAGATAAAATAGCGGCTGCAAAGAGTGAGTGGCGCTGGTTATTAAGTCATGCAGATAAAGAGCAAAAAGCGATGCTTGCTGCTCATGCTGCGACACAGCGATGGAATCACTTTACGGTAACGGCGAGTATTTCTGCGAAGATGTGGGATAACATTGCGTTACGTTTCCCTGTCGCTCATAAGTGGTGGTTTAATTTCTATGCCGAGAAGCACGATCTCGATCCAATTACTTTGATGTCTTTAGCAAGACAAGAGAGTGCGATGGATTCAGAGGCTCGCTCTCCAGTTGGCGCGCGTGGCATCATGCAAATTATGCCAAAGACGGCGCAATACACGGCTAACAAACATAAGATTAAGTACCAGGGCAGCGATGATCTTTATGATGTAGGTAAGAATATTGAGATAGGCAGTCATTATTTAGATGGCCTACTCGCTCAATATGATGATAACCGCATCTTCGCATTTGCCGCGTATAATGCTGGCCCTAGTCGTGTGAAACAGTGGCGATCACGCAGCGATGAAAAGCTCGATGCATTTGCTTTTATCGAGATGATCCCATTTAAAGAGACTCGTGGTTACGTTCAGAATATCTTGATGTTTGAGACTTACTATCGAGATATCCTGGGTGAGAAAGGGGCGTTTTTAGCACCTCACGAGGCAAAAACAAAATACTAAGCTTTCTGCATTTTTCTCCAAGCTGAGTAATATTAAAGGCAGTGAGTGCGAACCATTTCCACTTACTGCCTTTTTACATTGGATCACATCAAGTGTTTCGGTATAAAGTGTTCGACGCTTTCAATCGTTAAGCGACTCTTTAAAGTCAGAATTTAAAAGTAAGTGTAGAGATATGGCATCACAACCTGAATATGAGAATTGGCAACAACTGATGGACTTGGTAAAGACGGCTGTCGAAAAAGATCAACATGAACTATTGTTGACCATGATGATGACACCAGACGAGCGAGATGCTTTGGTTGCTCGAATTAATATCTTTTGTGAGCTGATGAAAGGTGAGATGTCGCAACGACAGGTTAGCCAAATGCTGGGAGTAGGTGTCGCGACGATAACCAGAGGCTCGAATGAGCTAAAGGCCAAATCTGAACAAGAGAAAGCCGTGATCGCCGACCTTTTGCTCAAACAATAACAGAGTTAAGCAACCACTGAGTAGTGTGGCTATGAATTCGATAAAAACGCTAACTGAATGTTAGCGTTTTTTATTTCTGGTGATTGTTCTCTGAGACTTTCGAAGTTTAGCGAAGATCTAGATAGGAAAGTGCTCTGGATTCACAAATGGGATCAGCGCTAAAATTAAAGCCTGATGATAGACAGAGCTGCGTGTTAGTTGGTTATGTGTTAGTAGGCCAATCGCCCCGCCTTTTTGTTTGATATTATCTGTGCCAAACACATCATCCATAACATCCCCTAGCTCATTCGCATGCTGGAGCTTATCAAGCACAACAGGTGGCAGCATCAAGCTTGCAGATCGAGATTCTCCGCGCTGACCGTTTGCTTCAACGACCATCCAAGCAAATGTAACCTTTCCTTCGATTCCAGACTCTAATCCAACATGAAAATCCGAATCAGGTTGAGCTTGAGTTGCGTTGTGCACGCGGTTTACTGCTCCTTGATAGGTTTCTTCATTACTCATGGGTTGATCGGCAACGCCACTAGGGACGCTGATGCCTTTGAAGTCAAATTCAGTATCAGGAAAAGCAGATAAGAATGCACTTTTAACGGCGCTAATTTTAGCTGGATTCAGCGATGCGATGATTACAGATTTCATGTGGTTGATTCTTTTTATTATCGATAAAATTGAGTTGATGCTGTCGGTACCATTCCGTCAGCTCTTCTAATGGCATAGGCTTACCAAAATAATAGCCTTGCAGCATATCGCACTGCGCATCTTGTAACCACTGATGCATGCATTGAGTTTCAATTCCTTCGGCTGTGACCTTTTTCCCTTGAGCATGGCATAGCCCGATAATCGGTTTCACTATGTTCTGGTTATCTGTCTCAATCAAGGTGTCCAAAAAGGTTTTATCCAATTTAATCTTCTGAGTTGGATACTGAACCAGTTGAGTGATCGAGGTGTAACCAGAACCAAAGTCGTCGATTGCTAATCTATAGCCCATGTATGATAACTGGTTAAGTAATGGGAACCCCTGAGAGTTTGAGTAAAAGGTTTCTGTGATTTCAAAATCGATCAAATTGGGCGGAATCTGATTGATTTTCGCATGCTCTTTGATGAAATCAGCAAGGTGAGTGGTTTTAATCCCGGCTGAAGATAAGTTAATCGATAGCTGAATAGAGTGATCGAATTGAGCTTGAAGTTGATGGAATGAAGCAAATGCATTCTGGATAACCCAGCGATCAATTATTTCAAATAATCCGGTTTGTTCGGCGATAGGAATGAATTCATCGGGTGGCACTAAACCAAGGTGTTTCGAGTGCCAACGTAATAGCACTTCTACACCAATAATATAACTTCCTGTTGAGTCCATATAAGGCATGTAAACGAGCTTAAACTCTTCATCAAAATTATTTTCTCTGAGGGCGCTCTCAATACTGGCTTGACGCTGAATGGTTTTATCTAAGTCTAACGAGTAATCTGCAAATTGGTTTTTACCTGCACGTTTGGCTTGATACATCGCGGTATCAGCATTCGAAAGAAGCTTCTCGATTGTATCGCCATCATTAGGGTGGGTCGCAATACCAATACTGACCGTAATCGGGAAATTACCTGACTCGGTGACAAACCCCTTTTGTAGTGGGGTGAGTAAATCATTCGAAAATCGATGTGCGATATTTTCTTGGTGATTTGGAGCATTAATGTATACAACGAACTCGTCCCCAGAAAGTCGGGCTGGCAGACAGTGGGCATTTAATTCTGTTTTGTAGTGGTTACAAATATTGGAGATACGCTGAGCAAAACTGACGAGAATCGAGTCGCCGATCTGATGCCCGTATTTGTCGTTCACAAATTTGAAGTTATCTAAATCAAAGTAGAGAACCCAGGTTTCGGTGTTCGAACTAGGTTTTGACAACGACTGCTGCACGAAGGTTTGAAACTGGTGCCTATTGGCTATTTGGGTCAACTGATCATTTTCTGCCAACAACTTAGTCTGTTGGTACGTGTCATCCAACTCTTGGTACATATCATAAAAGCGTTGGGATAAGCGCCCCAACTCATCATTTGTTCCTAGGCGCTCAATGTTTTTTCTCTGTTTTTTCTCAACCTCTTGAAGCTGCCTATCTAAACGGGTGATCGGGTTTATCACCCAGCGAGATAGCAGGATCAGCAGTAAGGTAACACTGACAAATGCAGATAGGGCAAAGGATAGGCTCAGTTCATTCCAGATAGATTTGAGTTTGTTGTCTAATAAGAATGGTGCAGGATCGAGCGTGGCGTAGAGGCCAGGTGCTAGCTTTATAGATTGTGTTAACTCACGCCCCTGTGTCACTAACGTAGGGGTAAAAAACAAACTAGTTTGATAGTCGAACTCTATCTGTTTTCGTAGTGAATTAAACTTATCAAGAGAGACAGATACAACCACAAAAAACACATTGTTGGGTGGATCGTTTATTGGTGTCGAAACTGTTTTTTATCAATAACATCATAATGAACTAATACCCCTTCACCTTGGGAATTCTGTATGTAGTCCGTACTCGAAGTTGCTAACGTTTTTTGATATTGATGCTCAATGAACTCTAATATCTTGGGATCCATTTTTGCGAAAGGATCATTGGTATTGTCAGCGTAATATTTAAGATCTCGATCGCTATCAAGCAACGCGACCCTTGTAAAACTGTCGTTACCATCTTGCAGTAACTTAATCGTTTCGTTTAGGTTATCAGTCAGTTCACGTTGGTGGTCGACATTTTCATCAACCATAAAATAACGCTTAACCAGGTCACTATTGGTGAGGGTGTAGGAGTAATTGTTGAGGAAAGAACGAGACTGTTGAAAATAGCCTGCTAATTTTTCCATGCTTAATTGCAGTGCATTGTCTTCACGTTTGATAAAGCTGTTTTTTTGCGTGGAATAGATGATATAGCTAGAAGCCGCTGTACTGATCAGTATTACGGGGGCAATCACAAGTAATATTTTAGTACTTAGCTTCATGGTTATTCACAACATGGTTTATAAATTTTAGCGCGCAAGTTTATGTTATTTCGAGAGTTCTTGCCATCGATTATATTGTGTTTGAAGAGTTTTGTTTGGGTTTTAAGTTTTTGTATTTACTGATTAAATTATCAGTAATGAGTGCTTAAGTAAGTACGGTGGGGGTGATTGAAGTGGATAGGAGTGAGAATCAGTAACACAACCAATTCATTTTTAAGTATACAGACTTTGCGTATTCCTTAGTTCGAGTTTTATTCCATTAGTTACTTTCTTTTAGCATTTGGCCTGCAGTAGGCCAAATGCTTGTATTAGCGGTGTTTTTCAAGGTAGTTGTCATCATTTGCTTGCTTATTAAGCAGCTTCTC
>NZ_JBFSTC010000065.1:0-31688 GCF_041466605.1 Vibrio sp. 10N.247.310.17
TTGAAGATAAAAGCGGCTTTCCCCGGAAAGCCGCGATGAACCATAAAAAAGCCAGCTTGGTGGCTGGCTCTGTTTGGGTATCGAAAACGACGTTTACGAGAATGCTGTCTCTACAGCGGCTTTCTCGACTCGTGTTCTTAGCGGTTATTCACAAGGAGGAGCCATGTGGATCACGGCCAAGCCACCTAAGGACGTTTCACGGTACTTTTTGTTCATGTCTTTACCTGTTTGGTACATGGTTGCGATAACCTTGTCTAACGAGATAAGACACTTACTGGTGCGTTTCAGCGCCATACGTGATGCGTTGATGGCTTTCATTGCGCCCATTGCATTGCGCTCGATACATGGCACTTGAACAAGCCCACCGATTGGATCACATGTCATACCTAGTGAGTGTTCCATAGCGATTTCAGCTGCGATGCAGATTTGTTCGTTGCTACCACCGCGTAGGGCGGTTAAGCCTGCTGCAGCCATTGATGAAGATACGCCAACTTCGCCCTGACAACCCACTTCTGCACCAGAAATCGAAGCGTTGGTTTTGTACAAGATGCCAATAGCGCCAGAGACTGCTAAAAAGTCTTTCAACTGCTTGGTGTCTAGCTCTTTGATGAAGCGGTGGTAGTACATTAGTACCGCAGGGATAACGCCAGCCGCTCCGTTAGTTGGCGATGTTACGACTTGTCCACCCGCAGCGTTTTCTTCACTCACAGCAAAGGCAAATAGGTTAATCCAATCCATGATCTCCATTGGATCGTTTTCAATCGAAGCATTGGCCTCAAGCTTTTTCAAAAGAGCAGGGGCTCGACGCGTCACTTCAAGACCGCCATCAAGGATGCCTTCGGTGTCGAAGCCTCGCTGCATGCACAGAGACATCACCTTCCAGATTTGGTCGGCTTTCTGGTCAATCACGTCCATACCTTGGAAAGACACTTCATTACGCAGGATTAAGCCTCCAAGGCTAAGTCCTTGTTGCTCTGACAATTCAAGTAGCTGGTCAGCAGAAGTAAAAGGGAACTCAACTTGCGTTTCTGCTTCTTGCTTGCCATTTTGTAGCTCATCAGCGGTTGCGATAAAGCCACCACCAATAGAGTAATATGTTTCCATCTCTAAAAGACTACCGCTTGCGTCAAAAGCAGAGATGGTCATGCCATTTTCATGCAGCGGAAGGTTGGTTTTATGGAACAGCAAGTCGCTTTCTACGTCGAAGTGAATTTCATGGTTACCGCTAACCAGTAGAGACTTATCTTCAATTGCTTTACGCATTGCTTTGTTAGCACTGGTAATTTTAATGGTGTCGGGGCGGTTGCCGAGTAAACCTAATAAGGTTGCTCTGTCTGTATGGTGACCAATACCCGTTAATGATAACGAGCCGTATAAGTCGATTTGAATACGCTCTACTTGTGTAAGCTGAGCATCAATTTTTTGGGTAAAGTTAAACCCAGCGATCATTGGTCCATTTGTGTGGGAGCTGGACGGTCCAACCCCAATTTTGTAGATATCAAAAATAGACAGCATAGTAACTTCCTGTGAAGACGGTTCGATGAACGAACTCTGTGTAAAATTTGTATTTCGTTAGTTCCACTTCTGTGAGTGAACCTGTTCTTTGGGTGAAGCAGTTCTTTGGCTGAAACAGTTATTCGATTGAGCTGGCTCTTTGCTTTAAAGGTCTCTTTTATTGAAACTCGTGTTGAGCAAGCATAGAGCGATGAAATACAAGAGCGTGCTATGTTTGCTTTAAAGCGACACGTCTATTCTTGTATTACCCGAGATGTTGCTATCAATAGTGAGCATTATTGATAGCAACATGTAAGAATTTCAAAATACTTTTGTTAATAAGTATTGTATACATAATTCACTCCATCTAATCACTAAAACGAGACTTGAACATAAAATGAGCATTATTCACCTCCTTATTGTGCTAGGTAAGCGACTTAATGAGAATAAATTGACTAATGAAGGAATCAGTCGAGTTGATGCTTTAGTTGAGTATCTGGCTGGGCCTTTGGCTGAAGAGTCGAACCAGCAAACGGCTGTGGCGTTCTGTGGTGGGGTGACACAAGGCCAAACCGTTTCTGAAGCCGATATGATGCACGAGTATTTTCGAGAGCTTGAAAATCAACGTGAGTATCCGTTTCCCATAGGGGCGGTTTTACTTGAGCAGCATTCGACAAATACGGTTGAGAACATTCAAAACTTGGCCTCAGAGATGATTGAAAGTGGGCTGTTTACACGCGGGCAGAGTGTGAAGGTGACGTTCGTTTCTAATGACTACCACTTACAACGTATCTTCGAGATTCAATCACTGATGGACGAGCAAGGTTTGCTAAAGGTTTTGGTCGAGAAGTGCTCTGCACTTGGGGTGGAACTACAAATAGATCCTCAGCGAGAGGCTCATGTCGCGGTGCCATACCCTCATCAAACAGAGCAAGGGCAATTGTTTCTGTTAATGGATGCTCTGACGACCTACCGAGTCTATCTTGAAGGTGTCTCTGTGGGTGCATTTAAGAGGGATTTGGATTCAGTAAGACGAGAGCCAGAAAGGTTGTCTTTGGAAGCCTTGTTAGCGGCAAAGGAGTTAGTTGGGCGTTCATCTCATTTTGATATCGTAGAAAGCTTGCTTCTAGTGTTGGAGACCTGCATCCAAAATACCCCAGTCGGAATCGACATAGAAAAAGTTAAGGAGTACCTAGCATTGCTCGATACTAACCTGACTTTATTGAATCGTTATTTAGATCCAGAATCAGATCACACACATCGCTGGTGGAGATAGCGAAAACACCAATATTAGTAATACTGGTAGGTAGCCAAAAGGTGCTTTGTGTATGAAGGTGATGTGTGTATAAAGTTGATGTGTATAGTAAGGTAAACCGACCGCTCGATAGCGAACAGTTTACCTAATGTCATGTGATTGGGTGGCATTCGTGAAGGGTTAACGTCGTGTATAGGTCTGACGTCAACAGTTCACGATGTCGCAGCTTAGCTTTCTTCTTTTTGCTCATGGTTGTTGCGGTAGTATTCCCACTGTTCGATACGTTCACCGTCATCAAATACACAATAAGTAGTGCGTTGATTGTTTTCAGTTACGGTGTCTAATTCACCATCTTGTTGAACACAATAAACCGCAGCTGGGTTAGCCACTGAAACACGTTGGCCTTCGCTATATTCTGCATAGTCGTTTGCACAACCGCCCAACACAACGGCAAATACAGCCATCAAACCAATTTTCTTCATGTTTATCTCCTACGTGATAACTCTATAATCGAATGCGTTAAGTTCTACAGAACCAGATTAGAAGCTCTATGAAACTAGTATATTTTAGATTTCAGAAAAGGTTGTTCTAATTTGGTCAAGATATTGAAATAGGTTGATATTTCGCTATTTTTACTGCTTTTTGAGTGTTTGATCATGCTGGCATAGCTGGTGCTCTAACAGGAACGGTCTCTGTCAATAAAGTGCTACTTGATGGTTATTTCTACTAGATAGCAGTGGGCGAACAGCGATCAAAAGCAGAGGTTATGTGTTCTTTCAGGGGACGGAGAACGTCGAATCTATTGATGATTATGATATGATGCCGCCAAATTCAGTAGAGCAGTCAGAATCATGAGACACCTAAAAACCACTATTCACCCTGATATCGATCACCTAGACAATAAGACGGTATATAAGCGCAATGCTGCACGTGCGATTGTGTTAGATGGCGAAGACATTTTGATGCTTTATACAGAGCGTTATCACGACTACACCATTCCTGGTGGTGGTTTGGATGACGGTGAGGATGTGATCGCAGGTATGGTCCGTGAGCTTGAAGAAGAAACGGGTGCGAAGAACATTCACAGTATTAAACCGTTCGGTATTTTTGAAGAGTTTCGTCCTTGGTATAAAGATGACGCGGATATAATGCACATGATTTCTTACTGCTACTCATGCAAGATTGATCGTGAGCTTGGCGAAACAGCTTACGAAGACTACGAAGTGAAAAACGGGATGAAACCGGTGTGGATGAATATCCATGAAGCGATCGCTCACAACGAAAAGACCATGGCTGAGAGCCCTAAAAAAGGCATGAGCATTGAACGTGAAACCTTTTTGCTGCATTTAATCGCAAAGGAAATGCTGTAACCCTTTTAATAAATCAAAACTGTTTAAAAGTAGAATGTTTTAAACAGTTTTGTTCACCATGAACCAACAATAATTCCTCCCTCCTTTAGTTGAGCTAACCCATCGTAATTTTAGTTTTAAGCAAAACGCCTCCAGTCCGTAAACAACCTATCCGTTTCCAACCAGCATAGAACGTTTCCTTATCTAACAGACTTTCAAGTTGACTAACCTCTCATCAAATTGATTCTTATTTTGAAGAAAAGACCGTTTCATTCTGACTGTCATTTAAATTTAGAAAAATAAGTCTTACTTTTCAATGTTATACAGTGGTTTTGAAACGATCGGAAACTTGGCTTCTCTTTTGCTTCTTTGTATTAAGCAGCTCGCGTTATCGGCACCAACACAATCAACAAAGATGCGAATAGTTTGTTTCAGAGTTAACTGAGACGCTTCTTTAACTTGCCGTTCAGAGTTCACACACTTTTCAAGGAAATCGCTCATGCGAAGAAGAAGTCGAGGTTTACTATGAAATACAAGCAAGTTATTTATCTTATGACGGCAGTTGCCAGTCTCCCTGTCTATGCAACGACGGTAGATCTGGACTTTTCAAATCATGTAGAGGCGACGAACGGCAGTAGTTCGTGGGCTGGGCCAACCTATGATGGATCTTCGATGCACTTCCTCAACGTTGGTACACATGATGGAAAAACAATAGATGCCAAAGTGTCTAGTAGTGTGTTTGGTGATGCGACATTTTTGTTTCATGCTCCCAACTACAAAGTTGGTGCAACACAACCCTCAGGAGATATTGGTTTTCTCTATCAAACTAACTCTGCGGGCTCTGCAGGTCTAACCTATACCTTTGAATTTTATGATGGTACGGATGGACTCTCAGGTACGTTCTCAGTGCCTTATACACTTCCCGAATTTGACATGATTGGCTATGACATTGATGGCGAACCCGTGCAGTCGGAGCAAGTAAGAGTGTTTAAAAGTGAAGGTTTCTACAGTTATCAACTTGGTAGTGCTAGCGCGAGTTTGACGGCGGAAGAGAGTGCCGATGGAACGTCGGTTCTATTCACCGGGCCAGGTACGAACTATTCGGAAACCGACACCTCCGGTGCTGTAAAATTCACCTACAAGAATACCTCGATTGTAACTCTACAATTTGAAACGGTTACGAGCAGTAGCAGTAGTTTCCCCAACCCGATTTTCTCGGCATTTGACGGTAACTGGGACTTATCTGGATTTACTACGCCAATAGAAAGTTCAGATGAATCTGATTTTGGTGACGCTCTTGATAGTTATGGAACGTTGCAGGCGAGTAACGGTGCTGAGCATGCGATATCTTCCACGCTGTACTTAGGTGCTAGTGTTGATGCCGATACAGATGGCCAACCTGGCACATCATCCAACGGCGATGATTTGGACGTTGGCGGAAATGATGATGACGGGATTGCACTGTTGACGAACCTTGAAGTCGGCTTAGACAGTTTAATTAATGTCAACATTGTGGGGAGTGGTTATCTGCAAGCTTGGGCTTACTGGGATATGAATGGATCTTTTGAGGATGACGAGCAGATATTAAAAAATCATTCTGTTGTAGATGGAAGCCAAGTCGTCCCTATTCGAGTGGGTGATGATGCTGTCGTTGGGAGCGTACAAACTCGATTCCGTTTAGCGAGTAGCCCTAACATTCCGAGTGACGGTTATGTTGGTGATGGTGAAGTTGAGGACTACGTGTTTAACGTTACGGTTCCTGGCACAACGGTTCAACATTCGAATTACTATACAGCGGCCTTCGAAGATAATTGGCCAGAAGTTGGTGACTTCGACTTAAATGACGTTGTGGTTTACTACCGTACCACCATTTTAAGTAAAGAGGACGCAGTGCTTCGAATGGATATTACGGGAACCATAATGGCCTACGGTGCTTCTTATGGTAATGGACTGGGATGGAAGCTTGATGGCTTCGATGAGTCAGATGTCGATCTTCAAACGGCTCGAGTGCAAAAGAATGGCGCGACTCGGGTAAATATTTCGCCGTTTACGGGGGAAGACAAAAGTGTTGCATCGCCAGGGGGAGACCTCGTTGTTGTCGCGTCGTTGAACCTAAAAAATGATCTGCCGATTAACGGTGAGTGTATGTTCCACCGTACTAATCCTTCTTGTAGTCCGACTTTAGAAGCTGACCAAATGACGTTCAGTATTTCTCTGCCGTTTGCTTCTGGAAGCGAGCCCACAGCGAGTTCACTGATGCCATTAAGTGGCTTCGACCCATTCATCTTTGGTGCGGGCGCGGGTTATTACCATGGTGACAGTTTCTCTACATCGCCGGGGAAAGACTTAGAAATCCATACTGCGGACTTCCCACCAACGTCGCGTGGCACGTTAGTGAGTGATTTCTATGGTATTGCACAAGATGATTCAGACCCGTCTAGTGATAAATACTACCGAACGACACAAAATATGCCTTGGGGTATCTTAATTTCATCACCTTGGAATCATCCATCAGAATACATTGATGTTAGTGAGGTGTACCCCGAGTTTGCTGAGTGGGCTACATCAGGCGGTGCTTCAAAACCAACGTGGTACCAAAACCCTAACGCCAACAAAACTTGGTCAACGGAAGATTAATCAGGAGGATTTATGAAAACAATCAAACTAATTTTTAGTGGTGTAGGCTTTGTATTCCTTTCAGCTTGTGGCGGCGGAGGTGGAGGTGATAGTACCGCTTCATCTCCAAGTACTGTCGCTCCTCCGAGCAATACTACGGCTCCGGTCTCCGTCACTCCTCCGAGTAATTCGACCGTTGGTAGCAATAACGTGGTGACACCTGCTCCAGTAGTGATACCGCAGTCTATTAAATCATCTGAGTTATCTATACCGGAAGGTTTTGATTTTTCTACGGAGAGAGAAGTGTCTGTAAACGTTGACGTAGCAAGCTCGCAAAGTTCTCGAGGTTTTATGAGTATTTATACAGAGTTCAATGGTGATGTTGTCGATTACACCTCACAAGTGCTGAGGAGCCCAATCAATCAAGATATTGAGTTCTCTGCAACTCTCCTTTTACCCAATCATGTAGATAAAGTATGGGTTGAAGTCTGGTATCCGTCGGCAATGGGAAGTGAAGTGAAACTCCTTGTAAATATTGAGGACGATAATGTAGACGTGATTCTTTAATCTTTATCTTCTACCAAACAACGTTACCGCTATTTAGGCGGTAACGTTGTTTTAGGCGCTTTTGTTGTGAATTTTTCTAACATCGAGACCTGAGATAACCTGTATAAAATGAATGGAGTGATATTATCAATCCGGTGTTTTAGGTTTATCTTTACTTAAGTGACGCTCGTTTCTAGCTTTACGAAATCACCAAAACTCGGTGAGCCTGCCCTAAACAAAGAAGACTATGAATAAAAGACAGTTTGTTGCCCACTATTTACGCATGAATCACACCTCGTACTTACTGGCGATTGTGTTCATTTTTCTCGTTAACTGGTTACAGGTAGAGATCCCTCGTTATATCCAACTTGCCATCGATCTTATTGAGGATGCTTCAACAGCGGGCCATCAGCAGCTTCAAACCTATGTTTGGATCGTGGTCGGCATGTCGGTTGCCATGGTGGTGGTGAGAATTCTGTCTCGTATCTATGCGCTTAATCCGGGGCGAATTACAGAAGCAGCACTAAAGAGTACACTTCTACAAAAGCTGAATCGCTTACCGAGCAGCTTTCATGAACGCTTTGCATCTGGTCGACTAATTTCAATCATGAATAATGACCTTAGCGGCATCCGACTGATGTTTGGTGTGGGGTTTCTTCAGTTCTTCAATGCGTTACTCGCGCTATCGCTGACACCTCTTTATATGTGGCGTATATCGCCAGAACTCACACTGTATTCGATTATTCCTATCTCAATCGCTTTTGTGATTTTTCGGGTGGGCTTCAAGCGTATGAAAACGCTGCATTTAGAGCACATGAAACGTCTACAAAACTTGTCTGCTCAGCTAATGAGTTACCTGTCTGGGATTGATTTGATTAAGAGCCAGCAGATGTCACCTTGGGTGAAAGCTGAAACTGAAAAGCTGAATCAGTTATTACTTGAATGCCGCCTTAAAATTACACGTATTCAAGTCTTCTTTATGCCAGTACTCGACTACGCCAATGACCTGATGAAAATCATCATTCTTGGGCTCGGTGGCTACATGTTAATGAGACAGGAACTCACACTTGGTGAGATTACTGCCTTTCTGACTTACTCGGTTTTGCTCGCAATGCCATTGATGCAGCTTGGCAGAATCGCGACCATTTATCAGCGTGGCATGGTCGGCATTCAAAGTGTACAAACCATTCTTAATGCAAAAATTCCAGACCTTGATGAAGATAAGCTCACTGAGTTAGATGTTGAATCTCTGAAGGGAAAAACGTTTTCTATTCGCAACCTCAGCTTCAGCTATTCAGGTGAAGAGCGTCTGATTCTCGATGACATCAGCTTTGACATTCCAGCAGGTAAGAAAGTGGGTGTGCTAGGCGGAATCGGAGCGGGTAAAACGACATTAGTGAATTGCTTGAACCATCACTTGGATGTACCAGAAGATTCAGTTTTCCTAGGCGAAAGAGATGTCACTAGCTTCTCACGCAGTGATTTGCGCCGTTACGTGAAAACCGTGACGCAAGACCCTTATCTGTTTTCTGCAACCGTCGAAGACAATATCCGCTTCGGTAGCTTAGATACTGACTTGGCAAAGAGTCAGGTTGATGAGGTTTTAGAACTGAGTCAGTTAGCCAATGACGTTACACGTTTTGAGCATGGCGACCAAACCTTAGTCGGTGAGAAAGGGATCATGTTGTCGGGTGGTCAGAAACAGCGCTTGAGCATTGCGCGATCTTTATTGCAACCCACCGACCTGATCATCATGGACAACGTTCTATCGGCTGTCGACTATGAAACAGAACGTAAGATTTTAGAGGGCTTGTTTAAGCACTTGGAAAATCAATCGGTACTTGTGGTTTCACACCGTGTTAATGCCCTTGAATATATGGATGAAATTATCGTGTTGAACGAAGGTAAGGTGATTGCGAAGGGCGACCACGCGACGTTATTGAAAACGTGCGATTACTATTACGATACATGGCAGTTACAGCAGAATGAAACGGAGGCAGCAGCATGTTAAAAGGTGTTGATCTCAAGTACCTCAAGCACTTTTTTAAGTTTGCTAAGAAATACAAAGGCTCTGCGATTCTGGGCATCGCTATGCTTCCTCTTTCTGTCATCACGAGCTTGTTGTTCCCTTGGCTGATCATTCAAGTGATCGATGTTCACCTGAGTCATGGGGATATGGATGGTCTGCTCGAATACGTCTTCTATCTCGTTGCCGTGCTGGTGGCGAGCTATGTGGTGGATACCACCTATTCGTACAACCTGCGTAAAACCGGGCAATACACGATAACTGACATGCGCTCAGTGTTGTTTGCTCGTGTGCTCAAACTACCACGCAGCTATTTTGATAACACACCGATTGGCGTAACGCTTTCACGATTAACCAGTGATTTGGAAACCATCGGCGAGACGTTTGTTCAGTCGGTTGTCGGGCTAGTTAAAGACAGCATCAATACCATTGCTCTGTTAGTGATGATGTTCTTTATTGATTGGCAGTTAACGATGATTGTATTGATTATTATGCCGCCAGTGATGTATTTGACTGTGTATGTGAGAAACCGACTTCGTGCTTTGTATAAGGTGACTCGTTCTTCGCTGGCTCGCGGTATTGGCTTTTTACAAGAAGTCTTATTTGGTATGAAAACCGTTCAGATGTACCGAGCAGAAGATCAAGTAGAACAGCGTTACCAAGGCTATACCGATGAGTTTTTAAGAGCGCAGAAAAAGATAAATAAATACGATGCGATTTTGTTCTCGTTTATCTCTGGCATCACCTCTATCACCATCGCAATTATGATCTGGTATGGCTCTGAGCAAGTGATAGAAGGGGCACTCACGTTGGGTGTGCTAATTGCGTTCATCAACACCTTAGAGAAAGTGTTTGTTCCGATCCGTGACTTTACTTCGCAGATTGCTTCGATTCAGAGTTCATTTGCAGCGTTTGACCATATTGAAGAGCTGTTTGTTGAGCCGACTGAAGAAGAAGGGCGCAACCTGTTGCTATCGAGCAAGGTTGAAAAACAGCTCGAACAGTTTGTGAGCCTAGAGTTTAAGAACGTGAGCTTCCGTTACAAAGACGACTCTCCTTATGTTCTAAATAATGTATCGTTTTTATTGGAGAAAGGGCATCAAATCGCGCTTGTAGGTTCGACGGGGTCAGGTAAGTCGACGGTTCTGCGTCTAATCTCTAAAACCTACCAAGACTATGAAGGCAGCATTTTGTTGAATGGATTAGAGCTGTCTCAGATCTCAAGCGAAGACTCTGCTCATTTGTTCTCAATGATGATGCAAGACGTGCACTTATTTGAAGAGACCATCCAATTCAATATCGCGCTGGGTAAAACGCATCTATCTAGAACTGAGGTTGAACAGGCTGCGCGCTATGTTTATGCCGATAAGTTTATTGAACAATTGCCACAAGGTTATGACTTCCACTTGGAAAAGAACGGATCCAACTTGTCTGTAGGGCAAACGCAGCTTATCTCGTTCGCTAGAGCGGTTGCACAGGGTGGTCAATTGATGATGCTTGATGAGGCGACCAGTTCGGTAGATTTAATCACCGAAGACCTAATTCAAAAAGCAATGCAGCGCCTTTTCAAGGAAAAAACCGTGATTGCGATTGCACACCGTTTGAGTACCGTTCGTCACTCAGATACGATTTTGGTGTTGGAAAAGGGTGAAATTGTTGAGCAAGGTAATCATCGACAGCTAATAGCACACAATGGAATTTATGCAGGATTGTTGGAAGAGTCCGTGGTTGGAGGAATCGATTGTAGAAGTGAGTGACTATCGAGCTATAAATAACTATTAACTAATACGAATAAGCCAAACTTGTCGACTTCCTAGCTTGTATGACTATTACAAGATACAGTTAGCCTAAAGATGAAACATATAAGGAATGTATAATGCTTCGAATCTTATTGATTGCAGTTATCTCGGTGTTCAGCACGATGAGTTTTGCAAGCGAAGAGGTTGAGTACTCAGAATTGGACTATTTAGATCGACCGTTGATGGAACGCTATATCTTGGATGAATTGAAGCAGCTAAGAATGGACCAACAAGATCTTGAAAGACGTTTGACTATTCAGATGACCGACCGTGAGCTCGCTGTGGCGGACAAATCGCTGAATTACGCCAACGTGACTGTAACCTATTTTTTCTACATTATTGCGGGTGTCGCTTCACTTATCGCATTAGTTGGGTGGCAATCGCTTAAAGAACTCAAGCACACAACCAAAGAAATGGCTGACCAGCGATTGAATTCTATCGCTCAAGAGTACGAGAAGAAGTTTAACGTTCTTGAAAGGGATCTAAAGCGTAAGACTCGAATTATCTCAGAGAACAACCGAGAAATTGAAATCATCAATGAAATACACAACTTATGGTTGAGAGCGCAAAATGCTCAAACCGCAGAGCAAAAAATTGAGATTTACGATGAGATCTTAAAAGTCCGCCCTGGTGATTTAGAGGCGCTCACTTATAAAGCTGATGCCGCAATGGACATGCAGGAATACCACTGGGCAATGAGCTTATGTAATCGTGTATTGGAAGTGGATGATCAAAATGCCCATGCCTTGTACCAACGAGCTTGTTCGTATGCAAGATTAGGTGCTGAAGGTCAGGCAATCGACGACTTAGAGCGCTCTATCGAAGCCAGTGGCTCAATGCGAGAGTTGCTAGCTGAAGAGCCAGATTTTGAGATGCTACGCGGCTTAGATCGTTTTGAAGCGCTTTGTGAAGAGTAATTATTTAATGGCATGGTGAGCTTCGTACGCTTACTATGCTTTTAATCATTTTTACGGAACGGTTTCTTACATTTCGCTTATTTTACTGAATCAATTGTTATGTTATAACATTTGAAAAGTTCATTGTGATAACCGTTAAGTATTTTTATGAAGTTCCTCCGCACTGGCCTGATAGTGACTGCTATCAGCGCATTTTCACTTGCTTTATGTCTTTCTCTTTCTCCTGAACCACCAGAAGACATCGCTATCAAAATTACACCTTACCAAGGTGTGGTTTCGGCTGATGAGAAGCCATCGAGTTCAGACGTTGAGTCAAGTTCTCTGGTAAGAGTTCATTATTTTGTCAAAGTTGGGGATACACTCAGTAATGTATTTACCTCTTGGAAACTCCCTTACGGAACGGCTCAAAAGATACTTGAGGCCGATCTAGAATCACTGAAACTGGACACGATCAAGCCTGGTGATCATCTAGAGTTGTTGTTGGATAGTGACTCTAAGCAGCTAGTCGAATTGATTTACCATGAGAGCTTGGTTGAACAAGCTGTCTATACAGAAAATGATGACGGTAGTTTTAGTTATCAGTTCATCGAGACTCCTGGGGAATGGAAAGAAAAGCTGTACGCAGGTGCGGTGCAGGGTAGTTTTTCCACTTCAGCTTACAAGGCCGGTTTAACCAGTGCCCAGATAGCCAATATCACTCGAACGCTGAAAGATAAAATTAACTTCTCCAAAGAACTCAGAGCTGGCGACAGCTTTAATGTTTTGGTTAAAGAGCAATACATGGAAGATCACTTAACGGGTAAGACTGAAGTGCAAGGGGTCTCTATCAAGCTACGAAATAGGGAAGTGGCGGCTTTTCTTGCTGCGGATGGACGTTTCTATGACCGAGAAGGGAATAGCCTTGAGCAAGCTTTTAATCGATACCCAATAGACAAACAGTTCCGAAGAATCACTTCATCATTCAACCCATTCCGAAAGCATCCTGTGACTGGACGTGTATCGCCGCATAATGGTACTGATTTCGCCACACCTGTGGGTTCACCCGTTTATTCAACGGGAGACGGTAGGGTTGTGGCACTTCGTGACCATCCATATGCAGGGAAATACATAGTGATAGAACATAACAGTGTTTACAAAACTCGTTATCTGCATTTGAGTCGATTCTTGGTTAAGAAAGGGCAACAGATTAAGCGTGGGCAGGAAATTGCGTTGTCGGGTGCAACAGGCCGTTTAACAGGGCCTCACTTACATTTTGAAGTGTTGGTACGTGGAAGGGCGGTCGACGCGATGAAGGCTGACCTGCCTTTGGCAAGCTCTATATTACCGAAAGACAAGGGGGCGTTCCTTGCTCGAATTGCCTCTTTTGATGAGATAATCTCTGAGCAAGAAGGCAGAACGAGTTAAATTCACTTCAGCCACGGCTTATCCTTATTCCAACCTTCTGGTGATAAACAAACCGAACGTTGGAATAAGCATTTATTGAATCACATGATTTCAGATTCGATTAAGCGACGACAACCGCTGTGCCGCTGGCTGATACCATCAACATGCCATTACCTGTTCCTAAGACTTCATAATCGATATCGACACCAACCACTGCGTTTGCACCCGCTTCAATCGCTTTCTGCTCCAGCTCTTTGAATGCGTAGTTACGTGCTTTCTCCAGTTCCTTTTCATAGGTGCCAGAACGTCCACCGACGAAGTCGCGAATACCTGAAAACATATCCTTGAATACGTTAACCCCTAGGATGGCTTCTCCGGCGATAACCCCTTTGTAGTCGACAATGCGTTTGCCTTCAACAGATTGAGTGGTGGTAATAATCATAATGGCCTCTGTAAGTTAGATGGTTGGTTACTAGATGAGTTGTTACTAGTTGATTAGTTATTTGATGATTAGTTACTTGCTGAGTTTTGTCTCTGAGCGAGTGAATTCATGCCTCAACCATGTTCTCAGTTTTAGCACACTTTCTTGTTTTAATTTGTTTTTTGGACAAACGAAATAGAAATCTTGATGGGGGTTAGCCACTGGCTCACTAATTTCGACCAACATGCCATGGCTGATGTCATCTTTCACAAACAAGCGGTGAGTGACTAATACACCAAGCGAACGAATGGCAGCCTGTACGGCTTGAATCGAGACATCGAACGTCAAGTTACTGTGGAACGTCGGCATGGGTATTTGGTAATGATCGCACCACACTTGCCAGTCATGCTGTCTTCTTGGGTTGAAGACACCAATGGTTGGGTTTTGTTTCACCAGTTGTTCAACGCTTAATCCCATTTGGTTTTTCAATAGTGCTGGGCTGCACACCAATACCAGATCATCGTCACCGAGCTTTTCGCTGTAATATCGGTCCCACTCGCTCGGTTTACCGTGCACCAGCGCGATGTCCACACCTTCCTGCTCTATGTCGAAAGTGCCCGTTAACGTGGATATACGAATATCAAGAGAGGGAGCAAAGCTTTGGAATTCCGAAACTCGCGGGATCCACCAGTGCATGGCGAGTGAGTTCACCATGTTGAGGGTGATGCGGTGGTCGTTAGGCGTTTTGGCGAGTTCTTCTGTGGCTTCTATTACTTGTTCCAGTGCGGGTGCGACTTTTCGATAATATCGCTTACCTGCGGCATTGAGAACAACACGACGACCCACACGTTGGAACAGCGGCTTATTGACCAGTTGCTCTAATGATTTTATCGCTTGGCTTACTGCTGAGTGACTGACGTACAACACGCGAGCGGCTTCGGTCATGCTGCCTGTTTCGGCTACAGCAATGAAAGCATAAACGGATTTAAGTGGAACGAGTTTCTTCATTGGTAAGTTTTCCTTACAGTTGTGGTTAATATTACTCGCTATTTTTCATCACGTCACGCCTCTAAAATAACTGTCATAGGAGGTGATAATTATGTCTGATATTACCAAGGCGACGGCTTTCATGTTGTTGTCGACGTTCAGTTTGTCTTTAAGTGGCTTAATGGCCAAGTATCTATCGGTATCAATGCCCGTTTCATTTTTGAGTTTCGTGCGATTTTTGTTACCCAGCCTGTTTTTATTCTTATTTTTGATGTTTTACAAAATCACGAAACCTTCACTCGATATGTGGAAACCTTTAGTGATGCGTGCGATTTTTATGGTTGCATGCCAGTGGTGTTTCCTTACGTCTTTACAGACCCTAACACTCGTTGAAGGTGTGGTGTTGTTCAGCACTGGCCCTCTGTTCATTCCTTTGTTAGAAAAATTAATGTTTGGAACCAAGATTCATACAACCACAGTGATTTGTTTAGTTGTCACCTTTGTCGGCGTAGTGATGATGGCTGGGGATTGGTCGCAGTTTGAATTTGGCTCAGAGTTCTTTAGGCCAGCGTTGTTGCTAGGATTATTGGCGGGTGTGTTTAATTCGGGTTCACAAGTGAGTTTGTATCGAGCATCCAAGACTAGCCTGACACCCGCAGAGCTAAACGCGTGGACGTTCTTGGTCGCGGCAATCATTGTGATACCAATGGTTGTGTTTACTTCAGTATCTGTGGATCCAGATATGCTTGAGAGTGCTGCGGGCAATGGAACCTTTTCGGCTCTGCTATCTTTTGAAGGCTTACGCTGGATTGGGCTTGGCGCTTTTGGATTGGCTCTATTTACTATTAACACGCAAATCTTCCGCTCGAAAGCGTACAAGTTGGCAGACAGCGGTTCTCAGTTGGCTCCCCTAATTTTCACTAACATGCTGTTCAGTGCGTTATGGCAGAGCTTGTTCTTTGATGACGTGTTTTCATCTCAGCAGTTAATCGGCATCAATTTGATAGTCGTGGCGAGCATAACCAATACTCTATTGGCTAAAAGACACAGCAAAGCAAAAGCCAAGCAAACACCTCGAGCTGCTGTGGATTTTGCGACTGCAGCAGATGCTGCGGTTTTGGACTCTGCCGTTAAAAGCTAAACATTGAGGCTGAAGATTGCAGACAAAAGCCTAGAACAATGAACGAATGTACTCTTTTACTCGGTCGATGTGTTCGTTTGGTTTAATCTCGCAACGCTGTTTAGTCTCTAGGAATCGCTCAGCGTATTTGTCGTAGATTTTGTTTTCCAAAAACAGCAAATACAGCTTGGGGTCGATATGACCGCTGGTGGCCATGTCGGTCATGATGTTGAGTGATTCGCTTAGGAGTTTTCCTTTCTTATACGGGCGATCACTGGAGGTGAGCGCTTCGAATACATCGGCAATGGCCATCGCTCTAGACGGCAAAGGTAACTGGTCTTCGCTTAAGCCTCTCGGGTAACCCTTGCCATCGATACGTTCGTGGTGTCCGCTGGCAATGTCAGGAATGTTCTTGAGATAAGATGGATAAGGTAGCTTGTTGAGCATGGTGAAGGTTTGAATGATATGGTCGTTTATCATGAAGCGTTCTTCGTCGTTTAAGGTACCGCGACGTACTTTCAAATTGTGCAATTCACCTTGGTTGTACTTGACTTCACCAGGTTTGAGTACAAACGCTTCTTGCCACACGTTGGCTGGGTTAAAGCCATTATCCCAAGGTATTTTATGTTCGGGTTTATCAGCAAGTAGTGGCTCCATCACGGGCAGCGTTTGGTCTTTGATTCTTGGCTCAATTTCATCTTTTTCAGCCGGATCTTGCTGCGTGTTAAATCTCGCTTTTTCAGACCAAGATAACCCTAGCTGATCGTCGAGTGTTCGTTTCCACTGGCGCTTGGCTATTCGGTCTAAGCGTTCTAGTTGTTCGTCCGTCATCGACTCTCCACCAAGATTGCATTCAGCAACGAAGGCAAATTCTTCATCCAATTCTGACAAGCTTTGTTCGAGGATCTTAAGCTGATCCTCTTGAAGCGCTCCGTTCGCTATGGCTTTCCAGTAGTCGGTTTCAGCCTGTTGTTTTAACAGTTCGAAACGCATTCGCACTTCGTGGATTCGGTCGTAAATGGTTTCCAATTTTGTCGCTTTGTCTACGACATACTCAGGTGTGGTGACTTTCCCACAGTCATGTAACCAAGCAGCCAGCATGAGTTCTTCCCATTGTTTATTATCAAGCGAGAACTGCGGGTAGTAACGGTCGTCATCTATAGTCGCTTGGGTTAACCATTTGGTCAGTTCGGGTACTCGCTGACAGTGACCGCCAGTGTATGGGGATTTGGTATCAATCGCAGATGCTATTAACTCGATAAAGGCATTGAGCATGTCTTTCTGTTGCTGCATTTGGTCAATGTTGTCTTTAGCGATTTCAGCAAAGCTCAGTAGCTCCCTCAAAAATGCGTGTTTGTCTGCCTGCATCTTGGTGATTGGTCTTTCATAGCCAATTGCAACAATACCCACCAACAACTTCTCACGGTTTAATAGTGGAAACAGGTACAGATCTGAATTGAAGATCGAATCTTGGTAATAGTTGAGAACATTGTCTTCTCGGTTTAAGTGGATGGTTTCTCCAGATTTAAGCTGGCACAGCAACCAAGGGGTGTGCTTGATGAAGTCATTAATGTCGGCTTTAAAAGGGAGAATGGCAAGGTTAGCTGCCGTATCAAACACGTCTTTCTCTTTTGATTGAGTGAAGAGGACGATGGTTTCTGCTTTGGTAATCAAATAGCTTTGATGAGCGATATTTTTGGCTAATATCGAAAATTCCTGATTCCCGGCCGTGTCTCGAAGTAGTGTAATCAGATCATGAAGTGTGTGTTCCATCAGCTCAATTGAGTGGGCGAGGTTAGCCACTTCTTGAATCATGCTTTTGGGATAATGAGTTCGCCTGAAGTCAAATCGTGCGATGTTGTCGGTGAGTTGCATCAGCGTATTAAGCGGCTGAGACAAACGATTGGCGACAAACCATACGATAGCGAAGCAGATGAACAACATCCCAATCGCGACGGCGACTTGCTTGTCACGCATCGAGATAAGATCAGAGAGCAACTCATTGTGTGGCGTAGCCTCTGCCAAATATAAAGTGACATTCTGAGTGAGCTCAACAGGCGTTAGTGTTAATGCCCAAGTGTTTAGGTTGTATTCAACGTTTTTTAGGTTGAGGTTTAATTTCTCCTCGTCGGAGATAAGTGGTGCTATGACGGATGCTTTCAATGCTTCCAACTGTTCACGTTTGGGCACATTAAAGAAGCTTTGGTCTTGCTCACTGCCAGAGAGTTTCCCCGTCGTTTGGTTATTCGTTTTCTCAGTTTTACTTGTGTTGTTAGGCTGGGAGGTAAGCTTGGGAATTGATAGATCAAGTTGATGTTGGCCGAGAAGATTGAAATGTTGATCGAACAGAGCGAGTCGGGTTGGTGGAGAGTAGGCCAATTCACTGATCTGGGAAGAGAGAGATTTCAACGTGAAGTCGGCACCAACGACATGCTTGCCATCCAAAGAACGTCTAGAAAGCGTGATGCCATTGGTTTGCAAGAAATAGAACAGGTAGGGCTCAGAGAGTTGTATTGAGCCGTCAGGCTTTGCGTTACGAAACCAAGGTCGAGTCGTGGGGTTGAACTTACTCTCGGCTTGTCGGGTACTGATCACTTGGTGTGCGCCATCGAGAAAGGTAATAAAGTTTTCACCATCTAGATTGGTGCTGCTGACCATCATGGTCGCTTTCGCGGGAGCGTTGTTGTCGGCTCTCTGTTTAATGGAACTCAGAGGGCGAAAGATTCTGAAGTCACCATCTTCAGAGCCATAGAACAGAGCGACTAAATTGGTATTTTGTTTGAAGATGATATCGACCGAAGCAAGCCAAGATTCTTTTTCGACGGAGGAGGTTTGATGAGCAACAAACGGGCTCACTGCCATCACGTTTAAGGTTGTGATGACTGGGGCAATAGCTTGTTTAAATACCGATTCCAGTTTATCGCGATGTTCATTACTGACTTCGCGCACTGTGCCTAAAAGCAGTTCTTGAGAATGCCGATAACTTATCGAAATCAGTACGGTACCGACAAGAGTGGTCAAAATTAAGAAAAGGCTAGTGATGTGGATACTCAGCGGATATCGTCTTCTTCTCATCTAACACTCCAGTTTGTAGACTGGTTTAAGTATTGACGAACTTGGGTAGGTTGCAAAAAATTGGCGTAATTACCGAGTATGATCGATTTTACTTAGATAAGAAAAGCGTTAGCGTCTTCTGGTAGCCACGTATTCCCGTGTCGTGTAAATGAATACCTAATAAACCTTTATGTTTGGGTGCTAATTGTCACTTTCAACTGATAAACTGGTCGAATTGTTGCTATTAAGCACTCATTTCTTAAGCACGTTTTTTGACCGAGCGAAGAGGGCATTGATTCATGGAACTAAAAGTAGACACCCACACCCACACATACGCAAGTGGTCATGCTTACAGCACGTTGATCGAGAATGCAAAATCGGCAAAACAAAACGGTTTAGCTATGTTTTGTACGACCGACCATTCCGAGTCTATGCCGGGCGCGCCACACTATTGGTTTTTCAGTAACCAACGTGTGCTCCCTCGTTTTATTGAAGATGTCGCTATTATTCGAGGTGTCGAGTCAAACATCATGAACACACAGGGTGAAATCGACATTCATCCGAGTGTGGATAAGAATCTAGATTGGGTGATTGCCAGCTTCCACGAGCCCGTTTTTCGCCCGTCGGATGTTGCTACTCATACAGAAGCATTGTTGAATGTGATTAAAGGCGGTCGTGTTGATGCACTTGGTCATTTAGGCAACCCAAATTTTGATTTCGATTTTGAAGTTGTGATTCAATGTGCGGCGGAACATAACGTAGCAATCGAAATTAATAACACCACGCTTAAAGGCAATAGCCGCGTTGGCAGTGTTGATCGTTGTTACGAGATCGCAAGAATTGCTAAAGCGAAAGGTGCGTTTATTACGACAGGTAGCGATGCGCATTTCTGCATAGATGTGGGTGGATTGGATCTCGTGTCTTCACTACTTGGTGAGGTGGGCGTGGATTCGAGTAAAGTGATTACCCATTCACCACAGCAATTCCTAGCCTTTTTGGTATTACGTGGTCGTCAATCGATTGCCGAGTTTTCGGTATTTGAGTGATGGTTTGTCCGGTACTTTATACTTTTTAGTCATTGGTTAGCTAGCTAGTTTGCATTTCGACACAATCAATTTTTGTGCCCGACGGATTTTTGTATACACTAACCGAAAATAATAAAGTCGAAGTGCCACAGTACAATAATGATGGCTCTAACTTCAAAGACACCGCTTCACTTGGAGAAATAATGAAAACTCGCTCAATCCTTTTATCTGGCTTAATCGCTGCTTCAGTATTGTCTGGCAACGCATTTGCTAATGTTGACCTTAAGAAAAACATGCAAGAAATGAAGCTTGCGTTCAAACAAGCGGCAGAAGCTCAAAGCATTGAAGAGATGCAAAAGCCTATCGTTCGTTTAGATACGCTAGTGGCAGAGCTCAAAACGGGTGTTTACCCAGTCGAGAAAGAAGACAACTTCATGGAAGGGTTCAAAAAGATCAGTGCATCATTGGATAGCATTGAGCAGAAGCTAGACCAAGGTGACTTAGAGTCGGCACAGCAGGAACTTCGTACTATTGACGGCCTTCGTGAAGAGTACCATGAGAAGCGTAATCCAAGCATTTGGAGCAAGATCTTCGGCTAATTTGCCAATCAATTGAGTTTGCTAGATACGTAACAAAGAGCAAAACCTCAAGATTCGATTTCTAAAACGCTGTCTTACATTACCCTCTTTAGGGGAAGGTGTAAGGCGGCGTTTTTTATTGTCGTTTCTCTAAACAGTTTACTGCTATTTTTCTAGACATTTTACTGCTAATAGACGCGTAACATTCTTTTGGCTCTTTGGTTGTAACCAGTTTTTAACTAAAAAGAGTGTGCGTTAGCTTCAATTTTTTAACTTGCTGTTAATCTTTACGTTTACCTATATTCCAAGTCCCTCATAATAAGGGAAATTTATAAAGATTTGGAATAATGCGCCGAACTTCGTTCAACTTCTCCATGTTACTTGCTACAGCATTAAGCTGGGTGCTGGTGACATTAATGCCTGTTATCAATGCTCATGGTAATAGTGTGGGAGTATGGGCGTCGTTATGTACGGTCAATGGCTTTGAACTGGTTCAAATTGAAGAAGGTGAACCTAATACTCACAAAGGAAAGCCGTGTCCCTTTAGCCATTTTTCCACGTTTCACCAAGACGAACTTCCAACTACACTACTGACAACTCGACTGAGTTCTATTGTCTCAGACAGCTACGCTTTTTTGGCTCTAAGCGAACGCTACACGAGACAAGCCCCGCGCGGCCCTCCCTTTGATATTGCTTAAACCTAACCCACTAAAATAATTAAAAAATAAAGTATTAAGTAAAGTTAAACATGCTCAGATTACTTTCTGATTTTTCAGAAGGTATGTTTGCGTGTGTCAAAGGAAATAATAATGTTGAGAAATGAATCTCAAAGATCTGCGAAAGCACAAGCAACTTCGCAGTCTACAAGCAGTGCAACAACTGGTTCGGAAACCAATATAAAAAGCAAAGACCGCAATAAAACTCTCTACTTCCTCACTTGGCGCTGGCACTTCTATGCCGGGCTATTCGTTATCCCATTTATGTTGATGTTGAGTATTACTGGTTTGGTGATGCTGTTTGATGATGAACTTGAGACCGCTCTATACCCAGAAGCACTAGTGATGCAGAGTGGTGTGAGCTCAAGCGGCATCATCCCAATTAAAGACCAGCTCGCCGCCGTTAAATCGCGATATCCAGAAGGAATAGCGACTCAATTTATTACCGCTAGATCTACAGATTTACCTAACCGCTTCTCTGTGAACTTGGTCGATGGTCGGTCAGTATTTGCAACCGTGAACCCCAATACTGGTCAAGTGATCAGTGAAATCCCTCGCAGTGATAGTTGGTATCAGCTGGCGAACGACATTCATGGCACTCTACTGTTAGGGGATTGGGGAGATTACCTGATTGAAGTAGCGACCAGCTTATCTATTTTGCTATTAGTGAGTGGTATTTATCTATGGTTGCCGCGCGACAATGCCACAAAAGCAGGCTTTTTGAAGATCCGCATTTCTTCTGGATCTCGCATTTTTATGCGTGACCTGCATGCAAACCTTGGTGGTACTCTGTCTTTAGTGTTGCTGATGTTCTTATTGTCTGGGCTTGCTTGGGCAGGCTTTTGGGGCGGTAAGATGGTTCAGGCTTGGAGTAGTTTCCCAGCTCAGATGTGGGATGATGTCCCTTTGTCTCAGCAAACACACGGCTCGTTAAATCACGGCTCGGAAGAGGAATACCCTTGGAACTTAGAGCAAACTCCGCTTCCAGAGTCGCACGATCACTCTTCAATGAGTGACGAACACAGTCACCATATCGCTTCTGGAGAAAGCATTCCGCTTGAGCAAGTGGTTCAAAAAGCGAATGAACTCGGCTTTACTTACTATCGAATTAACTTCCCTCGTACTGAAACGGGTGTCTACACCATCACGGCCAATACTATGGGCGGCGACATTATTGACCCTAGGGAAGATCGAACTACTCATCTAGACCAATACTCAGGCCGTATTCTGGGTGAGGTGACCTGGCAAGATTATAACTTCATAGCCAAGACGTTAGCTGTTGGTATTTCTCTGCACCAAGGTGACATCAGTATCATCAATAAGCTTCTAAATGCCTTGTTCTGTTTGGCGTTTATCGTTGTGTCAGTGACTGGCGGTGTGATGTGGTGGAAGCGCAGACCGTCAGGCCAACGCAAGCTCGGTACACCACCTAAGTTTGGTGATGCTGGCTTATGGAAAGCAGGCTTGGTGACTGTGATAATTATTTCGGTACTATTTCCTTTAGCGGGGGCAACGATTGTGGCTGCGATGCTCTTGGACTGGTTGCTTTTCTCACGTATTGAGAAATTCAAAACGGCGTTGAGCTAATTGAATCAAAAACGGACCTTTTCGACATTGAGAAGGTCCGTTTTGTTATTAAGGTGTTTTTTATCAACAAGACTTTAGATTTGATACAGCTCTAGCGGCAGGCCGTCTGGGTCTGCGAAAAACGTAAATGATTTCCCCGTAAACTCATCAACTCGAATCGGTTCGACTTCAATGCCTTGTTCTCCCAAGTAGCTTTTGACATGTTGAACGTCATCAACACAAAAGGCCAAATGTCTCAGCCCTTGAGCTTCCGGAAAGCTTGGTCTTTCAGGTGCGTCAGGGAAGCTGAATAATTCTATTTGAGCGCCATTAGGCAGTGCCAAGTCGAGCTTATACGACTGACGTGCTTCACGATAATTCTCCGCAATCACTTCAAGCTTTAAAACTTCCGTATAAAAACGTTTAGAGACTTCGTAGTCTGAGCAAATAATGGCGGCGTGGTGTATTCCTTTCAGCATCAGTTTATTTCTCCTGCCAGTTTGTCACCCAAGTGTTCCATCGCGTAATCAATGAATACACGTAATCGAGCGGGCATGTACTTGGTTTGAGCAAACTGCATCGCGATAGCGCCATGGTAATTACTCTTGATGGTCCAATCTTCCAGTACTTGCACTACAGAACCTTCAGCCAATGCATCTTGGATCACGAAGTCATGGAAAATACCCACGCCAAGCCCTTCTTTAACGCCTTTCAATCGCATCTGAGAGTGGTTCACAGCGTAACGTCCGCTGACGGGTACTGTGTAAAACTCATCATCTTTAAGGAAGTCCCAAATGTGGTCTTTATCTGTTTCTGCAAGGTATAAGCAGTCGTGCTCAGACAGCTCGGTAGGGTGGTGAGGGGTTCCTTTAGCATCTAAATAGCTAGGGCTTGCACACAACACGAGATTTGTTTTTCCTAATGCTTTCAATACCAAACTTTCGTCGGGCTTATCGGTAAGGCGAAAAGCAATGTCGATACCTTGACGTAATATGTCAATGTCGCCATCAGCCGCTCTTAACTTAAGTTGGATCTCAGGGTACTGATTTAAGAATGGTGCAACAAAAGGCTGTAGAACCGAGTTCAAGAAGGCTTCAGGGGCTGCTACCGTTATCGATCCAGCAGGTTCAGTATGGTCAGAGGTAGACAGCTCAACCGCTTGTTGCGCCGCATTAATCATGACCACGCTTTGGTCGTATACCAACTGGCCTGCTTGCGTGATGATCAATGTACGAGTGGTACGTTCAAACAGCTTTACTGAGAGTGCTTTTTCTAGACGTGTGATCAATTTACTCAACGCTGAGGGTGTCACCCCTAACTGCTTTGCTGCAGCGGTAAAGCTACCTTCATTCACAACTAAGATAAACGAGGCGAGATCGGGAAGTAGGGCGATGAGTTTTGGGTTAATCATAAGTGTCCAGTAGGGCTAGTTACAACGGTGAGCTTATTGACAATTGTGAGTGATCTCTTCTGATTTGTGAATCAATTTCATTAATCACTTGACGTGATTGCTCTGATTGCTTGGCGTGTTTTGCTTTTCATCTCATCGGTTTTCATCTGTATAGCGGAGTTGCTGATGCACATTCTAAGAGAAGCGGATAATCATCACCATATTGTTCTGAGATGAAAAATAGAGATCTGATATGAAAGTGAAATTAGACACAAACGGAAGGGGATTTGACGTTAAAAAGAGCAGGTAAGACGCGTTTATGTGCCCTGTGTCACTGGGATGAACCATTATTCGTGCCTGCGATTCATTAATGTTTTTCCAACTAGAGGGATAATCGAGAAGGGAGTGTTCAACTAGAATATAGAGATTAGTTTTACAGTGTAAATGATCGTTTTAGGATCGTTTATATCCCTAAATAAAGCGGCGCGTGATGCTGCTGAATAATAACTAGGAAGGAATGAACAATGTCTTCTGCATTTTACCAACAGATTCAAACGCAAATCGAAGAAGTTAAAGAAGAAGGTCTTTATAAGTCTGAGCGCATTATTACTTCTGCACAAAAAGCAGCGGTTTCTATCTCGACTGGTGAAGAAGTACTAAACTTCTGTGCAAACAACTACTTAGGTCTTGCTAATCACCCAGCTCTTATCGAAGCAGCTAAAGATGGTATGGATCAGCACGGCTTTGGTATGGCTTCAGTACGTTTCATCTGTGGTACTCAAGACTCTCACAAAGAACTAGAGCAAAAGCTATCTACGTTCCTTGGTAAAGAAGACACTATCCTTTACACATCTTGCTTTGATGCAAACGCTGGCCTATTCGAAACGATTCTAGGCAAAGAAGACGCAATCATCTCTGACGCACTAAACCATGCATCTATTATCGATGGCGTTCGTCTGTGTAAAGCAATGCGCTTCCGTTACGCGAACAACAACATGGAAGAGTTAGAGCAACAACTTATCGCAGCTAAAGAAGCGGGCGCTCGTCACACGCTTATCGTAACTGACGGTGTGTTCTCTATGGACGGCGTAGTTGCTAACCTTCCTGCTATCTGTGACCTTGCTGACAAGTACGACGCACTAGTAATGGTTGATGATTCTCACGCTGTTGGCTTCATGGGCGAAAACGGCGCGGGTACTCACGAGTTCCACAACGTTGTTGACCGTATCGACATCATCACAGGTACGCTTGGTAAAGCAATGGGTGGCGCTTCAGGCGGTTACACTTCTGGTAAGAAGGAAGTGATCGACTGGCTACGTCAGCGCTCTCGTCCATACCTATTCTCTAACTCTGTTGCTCCTGCAATCGTATCGGCATCTATCCGCGTTCTAGATCTTCTAGCCGAATCTGGCGACCTACGAACTCAACTATGGGAAAACTCTGCTCACTTCCGTACTCGCATGGAAGAGGCTGGTTTCACTATGGGCGGCGCTGACCACGCAATCATCCCAATCATGCTTGGTGATGCAAAAGTAGCGGCTGAATTCGCAGAGCGCGCTCTAGAGAAAGGCATCTACGTTGTAGGTTTCTCATTCCCTGTAGTACCAAAAGGCCAAGCTCGTATTCGTACGCAAATGTCTGCTGCACACTCTCGTGAGCAACTAGATCGCGCAATCGATGCGTTTATCCAAGTTGGTAAAGACATGGGTATCATCTAATTTTAAAGGGGTGCCTTTAGCATCCTTTGATTAGATAAAACAACACCCAATAGAACATATAGATTTTTGATTCTCGCGTTACAGTTAGGCGAGATGAACTGGATAACATTATGAAAATTAAAGCACTTTCTAAGCTTAAGCCTGAAGAAGGCATCTGGATGACCGAGGTTGAAAAACCTGAAATGGGTCATAATGATCTTCTTATTCGTATTAAGAAAACTGCAATTTGTGGTACAGACGTACATATCTACAACTGGGATGAGTGGTCACAAAACACAATTCCAGTACCTATGGTGGTAGGTCACGAATACGTGGGTGAAGTTGTTGGCATCGGCCAAGAAGTTCGTGGTTTTGAAATCGGCGACCGTGTATCTGGTGAAGGCCACATCACATGTGGTCACTGTCGTAACTGTCGTGGCGGCCGTACTCACCTTTGTCGTAACACAACAGGTGTTGGCGTAAACCGCACTGGTGCGTTCTCTGAGTTCCTTGTGATCCCTGCGTTCAACGCATTTAAGATCCCTGCAGAAATCTCTGACGATCTAGCATCAATCTTTGACCCGTTTGGTAACGCAGTACACACAGCGCTTTCTTTCGACCTAGTAGGCGAAGACGTGCTAATCACTGGTGCTGGTCCAATCGGTATCATGGCTGCTGCTGTTGCTAAGCACGTTGGTGCTCGTCACGTTGTAATCACTGACGTAAACGAATACCGCCTAGACCTTGCTCGTCAAATGGGTGTAACTCGCGCAGTAAACGTAATGGAAGAGAAGCTTGAAGACGTAATGGCTGATCTCGGCATGACTGAGGGCTTCGATGTAGGCCTAGAAATGTCTGGTAACCCATCTGCGTTCAATAGCATGCTGACTAACATGAACCACGGCGGTAAGATCTCTCTACTAGGTATTCCACCATCAGACATGGCAGTAGACTGGAACCAAGTAATCTTTAAAGGCTTGGTTATCAAAGGTATCTACGGTCGTGAGATGTTCGAAACTTGGTACAAGATGGCTTCTTTGATTCAATCTGGCCTAGATCTAACACCAATCATTACTCACCACTACAAAGTGGACGACTTCCAGAAAGGCTTCGACATGATGCGCTCTGGTATGTCTGGTAAGGTGATTTTAGACTGGGAGTAGGTTACTACCGGTTTTGAATATCAGAAGGCAACAGGTAAAACTGTTGCCTTTTTTGTCGCCATTCTGTAGCCATTTTTAATTGATAATAAGCTTAATCTATTGATATTTAATGGTTATTCTTGTTTTTTTATATAGTGGCAAGTTTGATTCAATCAGGGTTGGACCTATCACCAATCATTACTCATCACTTTAAAATTGATGATTTCCAAGCTGGCTTCGATGCTATGCGTAGTGGGCTTTCTGGCAAGGTTATCCTTGATTGGGAATAGAAAAAATTAGGCTCTAAATAGCAAAAGGCGACAGTGAAAACTGTCGCCTTTTTTACGAATAAAACCGCTAAATAACGGTCGATTACAGTGTCTGCCGCCACTTTGTCGCCATTAATTCTCTAATGGATTGAGGTGTACAGCTTGTATCAAATGTTCTGGAGCAAAATGAGAATACGCCATTGTCTGCTCAATCTTAGTATGCCCAAGAATACGCTGTAACACCAAGATATCCCCTTTGTTCATCATAAAATGCGAAGCAAAGGTATGCCGTAGAACATGCGTCGCTTGCCCACTCGGAACGTGCTCTGGTAAAGCTCTTTTAATGTAGCGCCAGGCGTCCTTGTAACTCGTGTTAAAAATTTCATGGTCGCTCACGGCGATATCTAAGATCTCTTGATATAAAGCTGGTGAGATGGGCACACTTCGATTCCTCTTACCTTTTGTCTCGGTGTAAGTCAGTTTAAATTCAGCTACCTGTGAACGGGTAAGAGTTAGAGCTTCACTTATACGGGCACCGGTGGCTAAGCAAATCTTAGAAATTACAATGAGCTGTGGAATCGAGACTGTAATGACTCGGTTGCAATTCTTTAAGTTAACTAAGAACTCTTCAATTTGTGGCTTGGTTAGATATGCCAGGTTCTTCTCGCTAGTTTTGATTGTATCGATAGCTTCAATCGGGTTGGGGTATATCCATTGATTGTACTTGATTAGTTTCTTGAACATTCCCTTTAGATAAATCAATTCCATGTTATGTGTTGTTGGTGAGACCTCAACAGATTTATTTTTGCCACGGTAGGGTATTCGCGCTGCACGATAGTCCAAGTAGTCTCGTTCTTTAAGGTGGTAGGCAATCGGGTTACCTAATCCTTCAATTGTTTTGGCTATTAGATCCCGAGCTTGTTTACCTGATTTCAACGTATGACCGTGTATGTTCCACCAAGTGTCTAACAGTTCGCTCATTCTACGGTGATCGGGTTTACTTCCCATCCATGGCTTATCGTCAATCTCCTTCAACGTGTGAAGCTCAAAAGCTTTTGCTTCTCCCTTAGTCGTAAACTTTTTACGAACACGCTTCCCCGTTCGCCCATTCGGGTAACATTCGCAGAGCCAAGGTTTGGTAGAACCATCTTTTAAATTACGGATAGACATAATAAAGCCTAAAATTACTGTATATAAAAACAGTTTAATTGAGGCTGAAACGTAGAACAATGTTTTATATCGGACAAAAAGCACAGGTTAGGCTCCTATCTCAAAGTGCTAAGAAAGCTAATAGGTTATTGTGATCCGCAACAGCAGTTTTGACAGTACAAAACTGGAAGGTAACTTCTCTCGTTGGAAAGACTTGAAGAGCATTATAATGGTTGAAAACTTCCGTATTGAGAAATGAAAAGTAATCGACCTAGAGTATCGTTACTATATCAGCTCCAAAGTGCTAAGCGCAGAGCAAGCTGCGATGGCAGTTAGAGAGCATTGGGATATAGAGTCAATGCATTGGGTACTTGATGTCAGTATGAATGAGGATGCGTGCCAGATATACAAAGACCATGGAGCGGAGAATCTATCTTGCTTGCGTCATATGAGCTTAAATATGCTCAGAGAAGAGCCAACTAAGCTAAGCATTGTTGGGAAGCAAAAGCGATGCATGATGAATACAACCATTCTAGAGGCAGTATTAAGTGCTGGTTTTACTCAGGCGGTGAAAAACTAGGCACTCATGCGGTCGCCCTGCTGCTCAATTGACACTAAATTATGGTTTTTTTATACAACCTCATTCAACTGAGGTATTTACTCTATTTTTTAACGAAAATACCACCATATTCTAGTTAAAAGTGAACTGCTGTATCGAATTCACGCTAAGTTGATGTTAATTCAGCCAATATTCGGCTATATTACACTCGATGAATAAGGGCGTAACGATTTTTATTCTCACTCCTCTGTTGTTAAGGTAGGTAATGTGCCATTAGTCATGGCGTTATTTTTAGAATAAATGTGGGTTCATTGATGAGTATTAAAGATTTAAGTGTAGTAAAGAAAATTGGGTTGAGTTACTTAGCCGTATTTCTGGTTTTTGCAGTTGTTTCTGTAGTGATGATGTCGAGTTTATTATCACTGACTAAAAACACAGCGATATTAACTGATAAAAGCCTGCCATCGGTTGCCTTGCTTAAAGGTATTCAAGTTGATATTACAAAAGTTCGTAAAGATGAATTTTCGCTTCTGTCAAATGCAAAGCATCCCAAAATCGCGGAATGGATAGAGGAGCTTGAACAATGGAGGGAAAATGTTCAACAAGGTATTTTATCGTATGAAGCTCTAGCGCTGAGTGAGCAAGAAAAGCGTTCTTTTAAAGTATTTAAAGATACATGGAATAGTTATATTTCTGAAACGCAGCAATATAATTATTTACTTGCACAAGGTAAGGCAAAAAAAGCAAATGAAGTTGTTTTATCTAGTTTCACTACATATACAAAAGCTCTTACTAGCTTGGACAATACGCTTAGCTTAAATGATGAGCTTATAAATCAGCTAAAAGTAGAAGTACAAAGTGAATCTCAATCGACTCAACTTACTGCCACCGCTGGTTCCTTAGTCATTATCGGTATGATAATTCTTTCGTCAGTTCTGTTATCTCGAGTAGTTTGTAAACCGGTTAATCGAGCTTTATGGTTTGCTTCTCAGATAGCTAAAGGTCAGTTGAATAATACAATTGACGAAAGAGAGTTAACTGAAGATGAACTTGGTACTTTGCTGAAAGAGTTAGTATCAATGCAAAATAATTTGCATTCTTTAGTCTCAGAGGTGAGTGATTCTACAATTCAATTAACAGCAGCGGTGGAAGAGGTGAGTGCAATATCAGCTCAAACGGCTTCAGGAATGCAAAATCAACAATTAGAGTTGAGTTCTGTTGCATCGGCCATGACAGAAATGCAGGCCGCAGTTAACGAGGTAGCGCAGAATACAGAAAGTGGAGCTACCTCAGCAAACTCAGCAACTGAAGTTGCAAAGCACGGAACCGAGATTTTAAATAAAACAATCCAAGAAATTGATAAGGTCACTAAAACAATACAAAACACAGATGAATTGGCAAGTGATCTAGAAAATAGTTCAAGTAGCATTAATGTTGTTGTTGATGTTATTAGAGGGATTGCGGAACAAACGAACCTATTAGCCTTGAATGCTGCAATAGAGGCTGCTAGAGCAGGAGAGCAAGGGAGAGGCTTTGCTGTAGTAGCTGATGAAGTTCGTTCTCTGGCTCAACGAACGCAAGAATCTACAACGCAGATTGTCGATATTGTTGAAGACTTACAAGAAAAAACCATCAAAATGGGGGAGGCAAGCAGGGAGTGTCAGAGTGGTATCGCTACATGTGTTGACCAAGTCAATGAGGCTGGAGAACAAATTGATATGATTGAACACTCTGTCGAGAATATTGCTCAGATGAGTACTCATATTGCAACAGCATGTAGTGAGCAAAACTCAGTGTCAGAAGAGTTAAATCGAAGTGTGGAGCATATTAATTCAGCATCCTCAGAAATGGCAGAAGGCACTTCACAAACCGCTATAGCGTGTCAGGAAATCAGTAGTCTAGCTCATAATCTCCAATCGAGGATGGGAGCATTCAAGCTATAGAAAGGTGCACTACGCCTTAGATTTTTTTAATCAGGAGTGGCGTTGTTGATCAAATCAGCTCGAAGATCAACTCTAAGCCATTTCTGTCCAGAATCTTCATAGTTGGCACTTCGTAACGTAGAAGTGCCCCATAATCACTAAGAGTAAATGGTCATACACATTCTATTCATCTGTGTTTGCAATATCTTTTCCTCATGCCTAGAGCTCCAACAATGTAACTAAATGTTCTAATCCACAACAGACTAACCTTCAATCACACTCACGCACGACATGTTGTTCAACTATTTCTAAGCTATTGAATAATTGAGAACTAAAGGGAAGTTTTGATTGATAACATGCCTTGAATTGGAAGCAATATGTGCTTGCACGGTTTTCAACTAGAAATTAGATTCAAACTAATTATATGCATAATTTTCAGTTGGTTAGATAGGGTTCTTGAGATATGCTGAATACATAAATTCGTGCTGGCACGATATTAAAATGTTAGGCATCAAAATGTCAATATAAGGATGAGTATGAAATTATATAAGTATGTCTCGGCAGATATAGCCAAGTTAATTTTAAAAAATCGAACAATTCGTTATACGCAACCTGATTTCGGCTTTGTTGCGTAATTCAGTGGAACTAAATCCAGAACCTACGATCTGATCAGCTACGTCCACTCTCTCGTAGCCCTATTCCTAAACC
>NZ_JBFSTC010000066.1:0-31686 GCF_041466605.1 Vibrio sp. 10N.247.310.17
AGGTGGGTCAATTTTAAATCGACGTTAGTGGGTCATTTTTACATCGGCGCTGACATAACTACTGGTATGGCAAATTGTTAACTTTGTTCCATTTTAAATGCTTATAGATAATAGTTATTAAGCGCATTGCTATCTCCTATTTAATACACTCATATTGCTCTTGCAAACATACCCATAACAAAATATAGTAAATTAGTTTACCAACTTCCAATAGAGATGGAACAGAATGATTTTTGAAGAACGTATTTGCATTGAAGCCTCACCTCAAGACATATATTCGTTATATACCGATGTGGAAAATTGGAGCAAATGGGATAAAGAAGTTGACTATTCTCATCTCATGGGAGAGTTCAAGATAGGAACTAAAGGTATTCTAAAGCCAAGTAATGGACCAAAATCACGGATTGTAATTACAGATGCCACACCAAATAAGCACTTTACAGTAACAAGTAAACTACCATTCTGCATTCTATCGTTTGAGCATCATTTGCAGGTCAAGGGAAAAGTAACTCAAGTAATTCATAGAGTTAAGTTTTCAGGTTTAACTAGCTTTTTATTTGGGAAAGTCGTTGGGAAGAAAATCTATAAAGGCCTTCCGTCTACTCTTGAAGGACTAAAAAAAAGGGCTGAAAACAATGTTTAAGCATGAACTCCCTTCGAACAGCGTAGGTCTACAACTCTGGGTTGTTTACAATAAATGGCATTCAGAGGTAATGAAGCACCTTAAGCCTCTAAATATTAATCATACTCAGTTCGTTATACTCGCCTCCATACTATGGTGTAACAAGAATAAAAACGAAACAACACAAGCAGAAATAGTCAATATCACTGGCTTGGATAAGATGACATTATCCAAGTCGATGAAGACTCTAGTCGCTAATGAGATCATAATTAAAGATAAAGGCGTTAGAGATACACGTAGTTTTTCGCTCAAACTCTCGAAAGATGGAGAATCTCTAACAAAAAAAGCCATCGCTCAGGTAGAAGAGTTAGACCAGCTATACTTCGAGAGCCTACAAGACCAGAGAGCAATATTTACTTCTCTGCTACTAGGCCTTAAAAATAGTTAAGCGAATCTAATGATACAACAATTTGCCGATTAAACTTCCACACATGTGGGATCGATTATTATTCAACCGAAGAAACTTTTGGACAAAACCTTCTTATCCGCTTCGGGCGATATTTAGCTTTCAGATAACTTTTGGTATATCAAAACACAATGACCACCGTTTTCTAGAGGTGGTCATTGTGGAAAGAAAATGGACAATTTCGTGCAGTGCGTAACTTGTTTAACGGAATACAAACCTGCATAACGATGCTTCAGGCAGGTATATTCATTGAACATCGACTCTTGTTGAACACAACTAGCTTTTTTCTAACACACGAGCAGGCTTAACTCTGTTTTGATGGCGATTCATCGCTAACAATCCGATGACAGCGAGAATGGATACCAAAATAACAATTGTCCAAGTAGATAGATATCCGTATGTATCTATAGTGAATCCAATAATTACGAAGCTAGGCATTACCAACAAACTTCTAAATGTAATAAGTACACCTTGAATTCTACCTCTGTGGCTATTTGGTGACTGGTTTGCCAAATAAACCCCCTCTTTAGTCAGTAATAAAACTTCTCCCGCTGATAAGAAAAACCACGCCAGAAAGTGAACAGGGATAGTTGGGAACAGTAATATGAGAAAATATCCAGAAGTAAACAACAACCCCGAATATGCAAGGCTCACTGTCTCTGTTTTTGACGAAGTCATTTTCATCAACAATGGTGTAATAAGCACAACCAGTACGCAAGCATATGTCATTAACTGCCCAAAAATAACAGGACCTTCAGTACCAAAAATATGGTTCAAATATAAAGGACTCGCCATCGTCATTTGATTAAGAGAAAACCACAACAATCCAGTAAACAAAGTAAAAACTACCAGATGTGGTCTATCCATTAGTACAGACCAAACAGAACCTGAAACACTTTTTTCTAGTTCCGAGTCTACCTCAGTGGATTCAACTTGATGAATAGTCTCTGGTTTTACGAGCAATAGAACAACCAAAATCCCAATTAAAGCTGCGAGCCCATTTCCCAAAAATATCCAACTCGTATAGTTCCAGAAAAGATATCCAGCTAATATCGGTCCTACAGCCGAACCAAAATTATATGCTAGGTAACTAAGTGACATTACAGCATCACGGTTTTTTGGTGTCGATAAGTCTGCAACCAAAGAATTGCTTGCAGGTAATGCTAATCCCATAAAGAAATAGGCGGCAAAAAGCAAAACAGGAACCAATGTTGCACTATCAGGGGCAAACCCGCATGCTAATAACAAGATTGAACCGATTAGTTCGCCAGCGACCATTATATTCTTATGGCCAAACTTATCTGAAAGCTTGCCACCTAAGAAGTTACCTGCAAGGTATGCTCCCGTAACTCCCATGGCCAAAGAACCAGCTACCGTTGTCGAGTAAGACAGTTTTTCGGTAAGAAGTAACACTAGGAATGGAATAATAAAGTTACCCATGCCAAGTATCATTCTAGCAATAGCTATGTAGTATATATTTGAAGGTAAGCCTCTATACATGGAAACAGCTTTAAGAAATTTACTGATAATCGTCGTTCCTTGTCTTTGCCTCTTGAGCAAACCATCTTTGAGTGGTTAACTTTATGACTCATAAAATCAACGTGTTAGTTAGTCGAGCACTCTACGTCATCTCGACAAGTACAACCACTACTTTGATTTTATTTCTATATGCCAATATAAGTAAATATGCACATTTATAGCTAGGATCATTCCATAACGAATGCTCAATTTTGGTAGAAAGTGAGCAGCCCCAACCTGTGGCCTGACATAAAGAAAATTTGGGGAATTATCAGGTTAATTTAAGCACCGTTCTGTTGCGCAAACTCGGAAAGGGGCAGAAATGAGTTAGAGCCCTTAATAACTCACAAAACTCTAAACAAGTTGATGGCCACCACACCAAATCACATAGCCTACTAACTTACGCCCCATTTGTTTCCAATTAATGTCTTCCATAGAAAGCTACTCAGAGCGTCCTTAGGTTTTCTGAGTAACTACCCCCTCTTCGAACTCCTCTGAACACATTGATTATTACATATAGGTAATAATCATTTTCTATTTAAGGGGATTATCAAAAAATGCACTCGCACCTATACTGGCTCCAACAAAACGAGAGAGCGGAAACAATTAAGCTCAACTACTCTTAACGGGTTGAAGCTAATTGCACAGTTATCCGCTGTACTGACATATATAGGAAACATCCAATGACAATCGAAATTAAACCTGGTCAAACTCATATCAAATCAAAAGCAATGGTTGCATGGGCAGCTGGCGAGCCACTAAAAATGGAAGAAGTTGATGTACAACTTCCTAAAGCTGGTGAGGTTCTAGTTCGCATCGTTGCTACTGGTGTTTGTCACACTGACGCATTCACATTATCAGGTGACGATCCAGAAGGTATCTTCCCTTCAATTCTTGGTCACGAAGGTGGCGGCATCGTTGAGATGATCGGCGAAGGCGTTACAAGTGTTGAGATTGGCGACCACGTTATCCCACTTTACACAGCTGAATGTGGCGAATGTAAGTTCTGTAAATCTGGTAAAACTAACCTATGCCAAGCCGTTCGTGAAACGCAAGGTAAAGGCCTGATGCCAGACGGTACAAGCCGCTTCTCTATCAATGGCGAAACAATTTTCCATTACATGGGTTGCTCTACTTTCTCTGAGTACACAGTACTTCCAGAAATCTCTCTAGCGAAAGTAAGCAAAGAAGCACCACTTGAAGAAGTTTGTCTTCTAGGTTGTGGTGTAACTACGGGTATGGGCGCTGTATTGAACACAGCTAAAGTTGAAAAAGGCGACAACGTTGCTGTATTCGGCCTAGGCGGCATCGGTCTTTCTGCAATCATTGGTGCTCGCATGGCTGGTGCTGACCGCATCATCGGCGTTGATATCAACGAGAGCAAATTCGAGCTAGCAAAACAGCTTGGCGCGACAGACTGCATCAACCCAACTAAATTCGACAAACCAATCCAAGACGTTATCGTTGAGATGACAGACGGCGGTGTTGAGTACTCTTTCGAGTGTATTGGTAACGTAAACGTGATGCGTCAAGCACTTGAGTGCTGCCACAAAGGTTGGGGCGAATCAGTAATCATTGGTGTTGCGGGTGCAGGTCAAGAGATTGCAACTCGTCCATTCCAACTAGTGACTGGTCGTGTATGGCGTGGTTCTGCTTTCGGTGGTGTTAAAGGCCGCTCTGAGCTTCCAGAAATCGTTAACCGCTACATGGCAGGTGAGTTTGGTCTTCAAGAGTTCATCACTCACACAATGGGTCTGCAAGACGTAAACGAAGCATTCGACCTAATGCACAAAGGTGAATCTATCCGTACTGTTCTACACATGGATAAATAATTCTCCTTGGCCTCGATCCTTTCGAGCATCGAGGCCAAAGTTATAAATGAAAAGCAACAAACTGTCTTCACCACCTCCTGCCCGGTGGGTGGTGAAACTTTAAATGACATAGACAAGTTACTCCTAAAACCATCAACCTAACGGAGCACAATAGATGACAATCGAAAACATTAGCCAAGCAAAGGTTGCTGGTGGTTGGCACAAACAATACACCCACTTTTCTGCAACGCTTGACTGCAACATGCGTTTTGCGATTTTCTTGCCGCCTAACGCAAGCAAAGAAAACCCAGTTCCTGTTTTGTATTGGTTATCAGGCTTAACCTGTACCGATGAAAACTTCATGCAAAAAGCCGGCGCGTTCAAAGCCGCGGCTGAGCAAGGCATTGCTATTGTTGCACCTGATACAAGCCCACGCGGCGAAGGCGTTGCCGACGATGAAAGCTACGATCTCGGCCAAGGTGCAGGCTTCTATGTGAATGCCACTCAAGCACCATGGGACAGCCATTACCACATGTACGATTACGTGGTAACAGAGCTACCAGCACTTATTGAGTCTTTCTTCCCTGTGACTTCAGTGAAATCGATTTCTGGTCATAGCATGGGCGGACACGGTGCCCTAACGATTGGTATCAAAAACGAAGATAGCTACCGTTCTATCTCGGCATTCAGCCCAATCACCAACCCAATGCAATGCCCTTGGGGACAAAAAGCCTTCAACCAATACTTGGGCTTAGATATTGAAGAGTGGAAGCACTACGATGCCTCTGAGCTTCTAAAAACCAAAGGCACTAAACTGCCAATGTTGGTTGACCAAGGCGAAGCCGATAACTTCCTGATTGAACAGCTTAAGCCTGAGCAATTAGTCGAAGCGGCTAAGGTAACCAATGCCGATTTAGAGCTACGTATGCAGCCAGGTTACGACCACAGCTACTACTTCATCTCTAGCTTTATTGATGAACACATTGAGTTCCATGCTGCTTACCTAAACAAGTAGTCACACCGAATTAGCCCACACCTTGCAAAAGCGTGAGGTGTGGGCTTTTTTGTGCCTGCTGTTTGGGCAAATACGCTGTGACTAAAGATCAGCAACAACGATTAACACTTTCAAATACCCCCGCTATACCAACAAAAAACAATACAACTAAAAGGTACGACTATGAGCTGGTTTTTCTTAATGATGGGCGTGATGGCGGAAGCACTTTCTCACGTAGCACTTAAAGCAACCGGCGGTTTCAGCTTATCTAAACCCATCCCTGCTCTATTGGTGATTTCAGGACATTTGGCGGCATTTCTATTTTTGAGCCAAGCAATGAAAGGGATGCCTGTAGGTGTGGTTCACTCTTTATGGGCGGGCTTGGCTATCGTAACCGTGAGCTTGATTTCTACGTTTGTTTACCGCCAGCACCTCGATACTATGGTGTGGGTTGGTATGTTATTTGTGGCAGCAGGTGTTGTGATGATCAACCTATCTCAAGGTCACTCGCACTAGTGTAGATAGTGACTTATGAACAGTGTGTCAATTCGTTCAAGTTTCCTAACAGACAGTGTCGCCTTCACTTATTCATACTCTTACAATCGGCAAATCAAACCTGTTACCATAGCGTCTTCTACATCACCTATTTTGAAGGTTGCTATGAAAGCAATTAAGACTCTTTTCTTCCTGATGGTTTTATTAAGCGGTCTGTTTACCGCTTGGCTGTTTATCCCGATTCCAGCGACCATGGACAAGCAAACGCTCGACCTTCCATTAACGGAACCATTCAAGCTTGTGGCGTACCGCAGCAACCCGAATGATGCGAGCAAGCCGCTGACTTACCACTACTATGTGATTTCAGATGTGGTTGGCGTGGACGACATGGACCCGTTCCTGGTTACCACAGACCAGTTCGTGAAGCTTGGCGAATTCGACGAGAATACGTTCAGTTTAACGGTTAACGGCAAGATCGAGAGCTACACCAACGATTTGTGGATCAAAAAACCTGACGGCAAGCTTCAGCACTGGTACGTGAGTATTGATGCGAACTATGTTCGTTAGCGTCGAACCCAAATAGACCCGATTTAAAACTGCGCTTTGGCTTCCAAGCGCAGTTTTTGTTTCTAGCGCAATTTTTGTTTCAAGCCGCCCGCCTTAAACTCTCCTCTTTTCCACTTTCACCCGCAACTGCCCTTTATCCCAAGATGATAAAAACAATCTAACTGTCGCAAGCTGCATAGGTGTTATAAGCCTTTAAGATGTTATAAGCTCAGATTATGCTCGACGCTCAATAAATCAAAAATAATAAAGGATCACTCGTGGAATTTACGCTCGACAAATTTAACGGCATCATCATCGACCCAGCAACCGCCCCTCACAATGCTGACTCATTCAATGCCGAACTCAGCGAGATCACCGAATTTTCAAAGCAGAACAACAAAGGCATTATTTGGATTAGTTTACCTATTTCACTCTCGCACCTTATTCCGGTGGCGACTGAGCTTGGCTTTGTGTTTCACAACTGTCTAGAAGACGAAATCACACTGATCCATAAATCCGAGATTGTAGAGTTTGTGCCTTTCATCCCTACCCACACCTTGGGCGCAGGCGCATTGATCACCAACGAACATAATCAAGTGCTGATGATTAAAGAGCACGGTATGACAGGCTACAAATTACCGGGCGGCCATATTGAGTTGGGTGAAGGTATTGAGGAATCGGTTGTTCGTGAAACCTTGGAAGAGACAGGTATCGAGGCAACGTTCGTTTCGGTGGTTGGCATGGCAACAAGACACCCATATCAATTTGGCAAATCGAACCTCTACTTTATTTGTCACCTTATTGCTCAAACTCAAGAGATCGCGATTCAAGACACTGATGAAATTGCAGAGGCTAAATGGGTTGATGTTGAAGAGTACATTAACAACCCTGACAGTTACCCGTTTAACCGCCAATTGGTCGGTTCTCTGATAGGGAAACAAGGATTAGAGCTTACTCAGCTAGAAGGTAATTCTGGCCCAACCCACAAGCCCGAGATCTTCTTTTCGCAAAACTAGAACGATTCAAGCATAAAAACGCCCAACTCAATTGAATTGGGCGTTTTGGTTTCTAGCTTTTGTTTTTCTTAATTAAGCCTACTGCGTTGTTAGTTATTCTTTGTACCCATGATTCATTCTCATACTTTTAGAACGAACCTGTATTAGAAGAAGCCCAACGGATTAGTATCGTAGCTGATCAACAGGTTCTTAGTATTTTGGTAGTGATCGAGCATCATCTTGTGTGTCTCACGGCCAATGCCCGATTTTTTGTAACCACCAAACGCGGCATGAGCTGGGTAAGCGTGGTAACAGTTCACCCAAATACGCCCCGCTTCAATGTTACGACCCATGCGATACGCTAGGTTTGCATCACGCGTCCACACGCCTGCACCCAAGCCATACTCGGTGTCATTAGCAATCTCTAGCGCTTCCGCTTCATCTTTAAACGTCGTCACCGCGATAACAGGGCCGAAGATCTCTTCTTGGAATACGCGCATCTTATTGTGCCCTTCCAGCATGGTTGGCTGAATGTAATAGCCATTACCGAGATCATCTGGTTGCTGCGCTATTTCACCACCGGTCAGCACTTTCGCGCCCTCTTGACGACCGATTTCTAGGTAGCTCAAGATCTTATCGAACTGTTCTTTAGAAGCTTGTGCACCCACCTGAGTATCGGTATCTAACGGGTTACCTTGTTTAATAGTTTGAGCACGTTCGACCACCTTGGCGATGAACTTGTCGTATACCGATTCATGAATCAACACACGTGATGGACAGGTACACACTTCACCTTGGTTGAAGAACGCCAGCAGCATACCTTCGACACACTTATCGAGGTATTCGTCTTCATGGTTAAAGATATCTGGGAAGTAGATATTTGGAGACTTACCGCCAAGTTCTACCGTTGATGGAATCAAGCTTTCTGCGGCACATTTCAGGATATGGTGGCCGACCTCTGTTGAACCGGTAAACGCTAGCTTCGCCAAACGATCGCTGGTTGCTAACGCTTGACCCGCTTCGCTACCAAAACCATTCACGATGTTGACTACGCCTGCAGGTAGAAGATCAGCGATCTTCTCCATCATCACCAAAATCGATGTCGGTGTTTGCTCGGCGGGCTTCATCACCACACAACAGCCCGCAGCCAGTGCAGGTGCCAATTTCCAAGCCGCCATTAAAATCGGGAAGTTCCAAGGAATGATCTGCCCCACCACACCAATAGGTTCAGGGAAGTGATAACTTGCGGTGTTTGAATCTAGCTCTGCTGCGCTGCCTTCTTGTGCTCGAATACAACCCGCAAAGTAACGGAAATGATCGACAACCAAAGGAATGTCTGCCGCCAGAGTTTCACGCACTGGCTTGCCGTTTTCCCACGTCTCGGCGACTGCGATTTCTTCAAGGTTCGCTTCAATGCGGTCGGCAATTTTAAGCAGAATGTTCGAACGCTCAGTCACACTGGTCGAAGCCCAACTTGCACGAGCAGCATGCGCGGCATCGAGTGCCAAGCTAATGTCGGCCTCTGTTGAGCGCGCGACTTGGCAATACACCTGACCATTTACTGGGGAAGTGTTATCAAAATACTCGCCGCTGACAGGCTTCACCCACTCACCACCGATAAAGTTATCGTATTGCGCTTTAAAGTTAACCACTGCGTTATCACTACCCGGCTGTGCGTAAATCATAGTTAGATCCTTCTTTGATTTGTTCTTCGTTATTGAGCTAGAGCTTTCTTATTTTGTGGCTGCTCGTCTTGAGAAAAGAACTCATGACAAGACGCCCATGTTTATAATTTCTGTTTAAAACACTGATACTTCGTGTTTTCTTCACAACAGTAACAACGCAAATCACACGCCAGAACTTCAAAACTTGTTGTTAATAAATTGTAAAACTATGATTACCAAACGTTTACAACCCTAAGTGAGTTGGCATTGAACGGACGTCTGGAAACCACTCCAGTGTTCAACTGTTCCAAATTGGTACACCCTCACTGTTACGACATGGAACAGTCATGCATCTTCAACAAGCAAACACCTCAGATTGGCTTTCATCCTCTTGGCACCGCAGCACAGAAGCGGGTCTAAAACAGAGACGACTTCCCGAAGACATTCGCCTGCCACAATCGCTCCTTAAACAGCGACGTCATCAATCGTCCGACTTGATTCATATCGTCGAACGTAATGCTCTGCCTCTGTTTAATCAGATGTTTGCACGCACTGACAGTCGTTTGATTCTGACGGATATTGAAGGGGTAATTCTGGCAAGTTGGGGACAAGAGCGGTTTAAAGAGAAGCTGACGTCAATTGCACTCAGCTCGGGAGCATGTTGGCAGGAACAACTTAAGGGCACCAACGCGATTGGCACCGCGATTGTTGAAGCGAAACCCGTATCCATCATTGGCGAACAACACTTCATCCACCAGCATCGATTTATCAGTTGTTCAGCAAGCCCGGTGTTTGATCATCAAGGTCAAATGGTTGGCGTATTGGACATCACCAGTGAACAACAGCAACACGACAGCTCGGTGCAATTACTGGTTCAAAATATGGTTCAGCTTGTTGAAAATCAACTTCTGAGTCATATCCCACAAGGCACCACTCGAATCGATCTCGCGTGTGAGAAATCTTTATTACACAGTGGTTGGCAAGGGATAGTAATAGCCAATGAAGCTGGTGAGGTAGTGGTGCACAATCAGGTCGCCTCTCAACTGCTGGATCAAACCTCGATCGTCGGCGAATGCATAGATACCCTCTTCAACCGAACCTCATTAGACACGCCCTTTGTGTTTGAGAAACAGCACCTCAAACAACCAACTGCAAAACGCACGCGTTCCATTTCAGCATCGTGCGATTTGCACCATGGTGAACAACAAATTGAACATGCTTGGCAGCAGGCCAACAAGGTAATCGACAAAGGGATCAGCCTATTAATCTTAGGAGAAACGGGGGTCGGTAAGGGCGAGTTTGTTAAAGCATTGCACAAGCAAAGCCAACGTAAATCGTCACCGTTAGTTGCGGTGAACTGCGGTGCGCTGCCGAAAGATCTTATCGAATCTGAGCTGTTTGGCTACGCGCCGGGCGCTTTTACTGGCGCAAGCCACAAAGGGTTCCAAGGCAAAATCCGTCAAGCAGACAAGGGCATTCTATTTTTGGATGAGATCGCCGACATGCCGTTAGAGGCTCAGTGTCGATTGCTGCATGTTCTACAAGATAAGTCAGTAGTGCCTGTTGGCTCAAATCAGAGCTACCAAGTCGATTGTCAGATCATCGCCGCGACTCATAAAAACCTAGAGCAGCTAGTCGCAACTGGAGAATTTCGACAAGATCTCTTTTATCGCCTGAATGGCTTGGCCTTCACTTTACCAAGCCTGCAACATCGACAAGACAAGCACGCCTTAATCGAGCATATTCATCGTAAATACGCCGAGGGTGAACAATCAATTTGCCCACACCTCATGAGTTTGCTGTGCGCCTATTCATGGCCGGGTAATATCCGCGAATTGGACAACTTACTTAAGGTTGCTGCTCTATTGGCAAGTGATGAACCACAACTCACGCTAGAACATGTACCTGGCCATCTTGCTCAACATCTCACGTTATTAGCGCAAGATAATCAGCATCAACTGACGACTCAAAATACCACCAAAGGCACAACGAATAACGATTTAAGAAGTACCGTTGAGGAAACTTTGCTACAAACCTATCAAGCGAATCAAGGCAACATCAGCAAGACTTCGAGAATACTGGGGATCAGCCGCAATACCATTTATCGAAAGCTAAAGAGCTTGGGGATTCTTTAATAATCAAGATGATCAATGGCCCAGTTACTTGAATTTAGTCTGCAAAGTATAAATACATACTTTTTAAGTGGGGATTCCACACTTCGGATGAAATTAAAATGTGACTGATGTCATATAATGAGTAATATATATCCACAACATCCTCAAACTACAACCTCCTGATTTACCCGGAAATTAAAAACGGCATCAAGTATAAAATATCAACAAATACAATTAGATAATAGAATAAAAACAACCATACACCTATCTTATAGCTCCTCTCTAAAAGACATAATCCGGAGCGTTATACCATCCTATTTATATTTTTAATCACCCTATTCTTATTATGTTCATTATTTAGAATTTTCCATTCACGTATCTTGTTTAAAATCTCTGAAAAACTACCACTATTTGGTTAGAGAGATAATATGTTTAACAGTATACGAACGCGAATTGCGGTGAGTGCGGGCGGAGCGATGGCTTTCACTCTGTTAATCGCCATGGGAATGACGACCAACGCATTTACCGATGTGAATAAACAAGTCACTGAAAAAGTAAAAACGCAGCTGACAGAGGCCACCGCTACGGATTTACAAAACACGGCACTTCAACAAGGTTTGAACATCGCTAACCAGCTCAACCCCGTATTAGCGAACCTTAAACAAGTGCGCTCAATCATCGAATTAAGTTCAGAAACCGACGCAAGTGCAGAGCTTATCGTGAAACAGTTTACTGCGGCATTGGAAGCACAAAACAAAGCTGTATTTGCGGGTTACATGGTTTGGGAAGATAAGACATGGTCACAACAGTCTGTCTTGAATAACGAGCTCAACGTGAACAGCGAAAATGGCTCAGAGACGTCGCTGATTTCAGATAATCAACAAGACTCGAACACGGAACTGAGCATTAACACAGAATCAGACTCGAATATCGAATCTGGCTCAAACATCGAGTTAAGCTCAAACACTGAGTTAGGTTTTAACAGTCAGGGCTACCTTGCGCCTTTCTTCTCTCCCAATGACCAGAACAGCTTTGATGCTGTCGCAATGGAAAGCTTTAGCAATACCGAGCTCAACAGCAACGGTGAGCGCAAAGATGACTGGCACTTAATGCCATATCAAACAGGTAAAACGTTTGTGATGGAACCGTATTTTTATTCAGTGCGCGGCAAACAAGAGCTCATTACCACCATCAGCCAACCAATCAAACATGACGGAAAAATCATCGGCTCGCTAGGCTTTGATTTATCCCTACATGAACTCCAAAGCCAAAGTGAGTTACTTGCGCGTAACCTGTTTGATGGCCAAGGAAAAATCCTAATCACTTCATGGAAAGGCATTACACTGGCCAACAGCCGAGCTGGAAATATGGTGGGTAAAAAAGTCTCTTCTGAATTGGAATCTGAATGGTCAAAGATTCAGTCTATCGCTAACAGAGAAGGCGCCGGTCTTGTGACTTTCGGCGGCGATGAGTACGCGATTACTGCAATCGATACCAGTGATGCGCCATGGGTAGTCATGGTGTCTGTTCCTAGTAGTCACCTAGCCAAAAGCGTCAATGACTACACCGAGTGGAGTGATGCTCAGAATTCAAAAGCACTTGAAAAAGGTGTGTGGGCGGGAATCATCGCCGCTCTTCTAGGCATTGCCTCAATGGCATTCATTGCTAACTCTTTGGGGAAGGTTTTGAACAACTTAGTGGAACGCTTTAAAGATGCAGCACAGGGTGAAGGTGACTTAACTTATCGCATTGAAGTGAAAGGTAAGGATGAAACCGCTCAGCTTGCACACTGGTTCAATACCTTCCTATCTCGCATACAAGAGATGCTACTTACCGTGATGCTAACGGCTGACCAAGTGGATAAAAACGCGACAGAAGGCCAAGCTCGTGCTGAAGTTTCACGTGACCAGCTGAATTCTCAAGTTAACGAAGTGAACTCACTTGCCACCGCTATCAATGAAATGAGTGCAACAGCGCAAGAAGTGGCGAACTCAGCGGTTCAAGCAGCGGCAGCAGCAAGCCAAGTGCAGAGCAACAGTCTCAATGGTATGACGCGCATGGACAATGCCGCCAGTGCTGTAGACAGCTTAGCTGTGCAGGTTAACGATGCGCAGCAACAAACACAGAACTTAGTCGATTCGAGCACCGCTATTCAGGGTATCTTGAGCGAGATTGGTGGCATTGCAGAGCAAACTAACTTACTTGCACTGAATGCAGCGATTGAGGCAGCTCGTGCAGGAGAGGCTGGTCGAGGCTTTGCAGTGGTTGCTGATGAGGTTCGTAACCTAGCGAATCGAACTCAAGGTTCAACAGAAGAGATTCGCTCTATGTTGGCTCGCTTAGAACAAGAGACTCAATCTATTGTGGTACTGATGGAGCAAAGCCAGAACCAAGCGAACAACACAAAAAGTGAAACCGAAGCTGCACATCAAGCCTTGTCTGAAATCAACCAAGCGATTGAAGTGATTAATGACATGAACAATCAGATCGCTTCCGCGGCTGAAGAGCAAAGCTCTGTGTCAGAAGAGATTAACCGCAATGTCGTTATCATCAATGACACAGCAGTGGAAGTGATGGACACCATGACATCATCAGTGGCAATCAGTAATGAGCTGACATTGAAAGCCGGTGATTTACACGGCGAACTGAGTAAGTTCAAGCTTTCTTAATTACCAACAACGTCTAACAATAACTAGGCCGAGAACCACTATGTTTTCGGAGAAACGCAACGTTCTTCGTGAAACACCATGTTCTCGGCCTATCTATTTTAGCTCCGCACTCAACATTACCCTCACCGAGCAAAAATCTAATTGGAGTCCAACTCCACAAGTTGGTTAAGCACTTCTTTGTCTAACACTGGGTGATGTTTGCTCGCTAGGATCAGCACAATATCCACCGAAGGCAGTGATGGCATATCTTCCAGAATGTTCAAATCAGAAGTCACACTCAGCTTACCCATCGCGCCAATCGCTAAACCTGCTTTAACAATGGCACGTTGCGCCGAAGCGGTATTACTGCACGCCAACAACTGATAAGGCGTACCCTGTTTAGTTAGGCCATTCACTGCCGCTGCGTGATACTTACAATCGGTCTGAAACAAGGCTAGTGGGACGGGTTTAGAATCATCGAACACATAGTCTGGGCTGCTTATCCATACACCCACATCACTGGTCAGCCAATAGCCCTCTTCACTGTCAGGCGCTCGGGTGACAATTGCAGCATCAAGCCTACCATCATCCAACCACTCTCTGAGCGTAATACTTGGTAGGCTGAATACTTGAATAGAACAGGTGGGTTCTGCTTTCTGCAACAGGCGAATCACTTTTGGCAGAATAGTGTCATTGTAGTCTTCAGGGCAACCGAGTCTTAGAGGTTGTTTGTCTTCGTAACGCTTTACTTGCTTGAGGGCGGTATTGTGGAGGGCGACCAACTGTTCAGCATGAGAACGCAGCGCTAAGCCAGCCTCTGTCAGCACGAGATTACGGCCTTCTTTCTGGAAAAGGGTCACGTTGAGTTCTTCTTCCAGTTTGCGCATCTGCGCACTGAATGCCGACTGGGTGCGATTTATCTGTTTCGCTGCACGAGTAAAGCTACTGGTTTCTACAAACGCGAGAAAGCCTCGCAAAGCATCAATATCCATATTGAAATCACTACCCATCGTTTTTATTAATGTATTGCATCAAAATTATCCGTTAGTGCGCCGCAATACAATCCCCTAAGCTCAAATGCATGCCCCTAAGGCTCAATACCTTACCCTAAGTCTCAAAGCATCCACACTAAACGCAAGGAAGCAACTATGCAGCTTTATATTGGAAACCAGAACTACTCAACTTGGTCATTACGCGCATGGCTAATATTCGACAACTACAACCTCAATGCGGAAGTCATCAAGCTCAAGCTATTCACTTCTGATTTTTACGACACACTAGCTTCAGTGACACCAACAGCCAAAGTTCCAACCCTGGTTGACGGTGACGTTGCTGTATGGGATTCACTGGCGATACTCGAATACGTTAACGAAGCTTACTTGGACGGCGCAGCATGGCCTAAATCCGTGAAAGAACGCGCTCATGCCCGAGCGATTTCGGCAGAGATGCACTCTGGATTTTTTGCCGTCAGAAATGAAATGCCGATGAACTGCCGCGCTCAACGAAAGCTTGCTTTGAGTGAAGAAGCATTGAAAGACATCGCTCGTATTGATGACATATGGTCGACGAAAATGGAACAATATCCAGAAGGTTGGTTATTTGGTGAATGGTCGATTGCCGATGCGATGTTTGCACCTGTGGCATTACGCGTTGAAACCTATGGCATCAAACTTTCAGAGAAGGCATCACAGTATCAGCAACGTGTACTCAACAGCCCATCAGTACAAAAATGGTTGGCAGAAGCGAGCTTAGAAACCGATGTGGTTGAAGAGGACGAGGCGGGAGAGTCGGTATAAATAGATTAAAAAAGAGTCTCGATGCGATATCGAGACTCGTTCATTATTAGATGATTTGAAAGCGATTTCCTTACTGGCTACTCTGCCGCAACGCCGTCTTTATGATCATTCGGTTCAAATTCTAAAATATCACCAGGTTGGCACTCTAAAACTTCACATAGCTTGTCGAGCGTCGATAGCCTTACGGCTTTGGCTTTATCATTTTTTAATACGGACAAGTTGGCTTCTGTTATCCCAACTTCTTTTGCCAATGTCTTTAATCGCATTTTCCGTTTGGCCATCATAATGTCTAAATTAATGCGGATAGTCATGACAAGTCCTTTAAATGGTTTGGCTATGTTCGTCAGCCAGAATATAACCTTCTTTCATCACCCACGAGATGATCAAAATAATTATACCCAATATCAGTGTTAAAAAGTCCATACCAACGAAACTAATCTCAAAGATACGGTCACCTGGTGGATTATTGAACGACAGAATCACTGACATCAATGAACCATAGATAACTGAACCTAATACCCAATAAAACAAGCTATATCCGAGTTTCTGATAGGACATTGCGTTTTCTAAAGAGAAGATTTCACCTCGCTCATAGTTACGGAATAGGCGTATCAGAACCGTTAATGCATACATAAGAATGCTCGACATCGCCAAACTGGTGAACATTGCGATGATTCTTGTTGTCGTAGTAAGTGGAGAGACTGTGAGTGGAGAGGTTATAAAGTAGTCCATCTCGATGGAAAACTGAATAATGCCCATCTCACTAAGAAAGTCATAGGGTGTTTGAACCGTTAGCCAGAAGTAACACACCATAATCGGAGTGAGTGCAAGAAAGGACTGCAGTAGCATTCGCACACGGCGACTTTGTTTTTGAATCTTAGACATACTTATATTCCTGTTGAGTTGATGGAAGAATATTAAGATCAAAACAAACGATGATCAACAACAATTTATCGATAAACGATAATTTATTGTTTATTTGCAATATTAAAATGAGTAAGACCCAGATAGTCCTACATCTACACCACAAATAATTTGGTCGATTGTGATCGCCTAATCACAATGTGCAGATGTGATTGTTTATATTCAACTAAATTCAAATAGTTAAGATAAACGTTATGTTACGAGCAACCATCGCATTACTCAGTGTCACTAGCTTGGCCGTATCTGCCAATGTCACCCTTCCCTCTGGAGAAGACTGGATCAATCATGCTTCTGAAGGGCTCGCACCTTACTGGCTTATGCCGAGCGCACAGGGAGAACCGATAGGCAACTTCCCGACATTTCGTTGTGATGATGGTACCTTGCTCGATGTATCTGATGTGTGTCCTGAATTGAACAGAGGCTGGATCACTCCGCACTTTGGCAAGGAGTTTACGCGTATGAAATCACGCCAAACCTATGCCTATGGCGTGCTCTATCACCTTACTGGAGACAAACAAGCTTTATCGCTTGCCAAGCAAGGTGCTTACTACCTCATTGATCAACTAGAAGATAAGAAAAATGGTGGCTTTATTGGCTACATAAAAGAGGGAAAAGCGGGTCAAGATTGGCAGCAACGTACCTCTCAAGATCAAGCGTATGCGCTGGTTGGACTCGCGATGTACTACTACCTGACCCAAGACAAAAAGGTAGAAGAAGCACTCATCGCCCAACAAGCTTTTATCTTTGATAAATATAGACTTAGCGACAACAGCGGTCTTGCTTGGGTACTCGCCGACGGTGAAGATGGCAGTGCAAAACGACGTGAACTGGTCGCGCAACTTGATCAAATAAACGGCTACCTGTTGTTAGTCGCTCCTCTGCTCAAAGAGCCCGTCAAAGCCAAATGGCTTGATGACTTAAACTGGCTCACGCAAGCCATGATTGATCACTACCACTCTGAAGATGAACAACGCTTCTACGGCGCAATTCACGACAAAGCGGCAATGATGCCGAATGCCAATCATAATGATTTTGGGCACACCATTAAAGCGTATTGGATGACCTATCTAACTGGTCATGCATTAAAAAATTCCGATTGGTCTGAGTTTGGTTTAGACGGTATGAAACACACTTTGGCTCAGGCGCAATATCAAAAAGATTTTGCCAATGTATCTAACTACTTTGGCGAGCGACTTCAGAAGATGTGGCAAGGGCAAGATATCACGGGCTGGCAAAGCAGACCTCACAGCCAATGGGCGTCATCATGGGAATGGGCTGAGCTTGATCAAGCTGCGATGACGGTATCGCTTATCGATGGTTCAATGAAAGACGTACTGCAATACACCCTGCCCACCTTTCATGATGTATGGGTAGATCATAAGTACGGTGGCGTTGGGCTTGAGCCTAAGCGTACTAAAGCTTTCCATTGGGGCAATGGCTACCACCAATTTGAACATGCGCTGATTGGCTATTTATATGCTCGACAAGAGGAAGGTAAATCCGCTGTACTTCACTACGCAAGGCCAACCAACAGCAAGATGCCAATGGAACCTTATTACTATCAAGGAGATGTAATTAAATTAGAGAATCAGAGTGATGGAACGCAAAAGGTCAGTTTCAACAACATTCGACCTTGATACCTGATATTCACTCATCGGTACTTTTAGACGTGGTTAACGACTAAGACGGAACTGATGAGTGGCTAGCTGTTGGCAAAGCCTGAAAAGAAGATCTTCAGGCTTTTGAAATACCGTTGAGCAACATTTATTGGTAGGATTTTAAATGAATACATAAGCAAGTGAATCTTGTCGGATCTTCAGTTAAACCATATACGTCATCACGAAATCACTTCTTATTATTCTGCTCAACCAACTTTTCATTCCACGCTTCGTTGCCGTCTCGCTTACTGACATCATACTCAGAGCAGAACTGCGATATGGTCATGTTGTTATCGCCAGTTGCTAACTTTAATGCCAATTGAACTTGTTGAAGTTTGCTTTGCAGACGAAGGTTTTGACCTGCCTTTGGGCTTTTTTCTTTAGCAAACTTTAAAGCAGCATGTTTACGTTCGGCAGCTCCCGCTCGGCGATCCGCTTCTGATAATAGATATTTTAGCTGCGCGACACTCTTGCCCTTCTTAAAGGCAGGCTCAAGCAACTCAACGCATTCATCAAATGATGGATTTATAACATATGGATCAATTCTATGCGCTTGTTGGCGCATCCACTCTAGCGCGAGCTTTTCATCTGACATAATTACATCTTTACCAAAGAAATAGCCGTACATGGTATCGCTCAATAGCAAACCGCTGCAACAACAAATTAAGCTACAGTGTCACATTTAATTTCAAGAAAATTGCAATTTTCTAAAAGAATCCTCCTTTCACAACCACTTATTCAAACTGGATGATCGGAATAAAGCGATGCTGCGTAGATATGTTTTAGTTTGGTTAGTAAACAAGTCGTCGAAAACAAAAGTGAGAAGAAGAGAAGATATGAAGGCAATGACCCTTTCAAGACAAGATATCAAAGCAATGGACCAGCGTGAGCGCGCTCGTTTAATTAACTCCTTATCGGGGTTTAAAAGCGCAAACCTTATTGGCACCTGTGACAAGCAAGGGCTAGAAAATCTTGCAGTAGTGAGCTCCGTGGTTCATTTGGGGTCGAATCCACCTTTACTTGGCTTCATCATCCGGACTGCGGAAAGTCGCCGTCATACACTAGAAAATATCCTAGAAACTCAACACTTCACTATCAATAGTATAGGGGCGGGCTTTGTTCAAAAAGCTCATCAAACTTCCGCTCGTTATCCTAAATCAGTCTCAGAATTTAACGCGGTCGGTCTCACGCCCTATTACGATGATGTGTTCCCTGCTCCGTTTGTTTTGGAAAGCCCTCTGAAAATAGGCTTAGCCTTCAAAGAGCAGATAACAATTGAAAGTAACCAAACTCAAATGTTGATTGGTGAAATTGTTACAATTCACGCGCCAAAACGTGCTGTGATGCCGGACGGCTACCTAGATTTAGAAGCGTTAGATTTAGTCACAATTTCAGGGCTAGACAGTTATCATGTCACGCAGAGGTTACATCGTTTAAGCTATGCAAAACCAAATAGGGCACTATTTCCACTGACCCACGAAGGCAACCCAACCTCATGGGAGGCTTTCGAACACAATCTCACTCATTTTGTTCGGTAATTTACTGACAAAGGTGCTAACTTTCCCAACTTAACCCTGTGCACCACACAACAGCGCTAAACTACATCTATTTCCAAGGACCCTTTTGAAGTTAACCCACTTTAAATACAAAACGCGCAAAGGCCCAGACTACCGACATGGCGATCAGGTGTCATTCATGGACATCAAACAGACCTTCGGTATGGGCAGCATTCGTGTGGGCGCTTGGGTAACGAAAGAAGAGAAAGAGCTCGCTGCAAATCTGATATTCGACTCGTTAGCAGACTTGGCTTACATCTTGGCTTTGCCACCAGAAGCAATTGGCCTTCGCGGGACGTTAGGCTTAGCGTTCGGCAGTGGTGGAAGAAAGGGTGTACAAGCACACTACGCACCAAATCAAAGAGAACTCGCTCTAGCTAAGAACGCAGGTGCCGGTGCGTTAGCGCATGAGTTCTGGCATGCATTTGACCACTATATCGCAGAGAAAGCATTTGAGATTGGCGATACCTCTGGCCCTCGCAAGCAAATCTTGTTCGCCAGTGACTGTTGGTTACACGATAGAAAGGTACGACCTCATCCATTAAACGAAAGTTTGATGTCTGTGTTCGATTCCACACTACTCAGCGACAATAACCTAGACAAACACGATTACGTGGCACGAAGTGTTATTGCAGACCAGGCAACGTCGGCTCGTTACTTCTCATTGCCCACAGAGATGATGGCCCGCGCGTTTGAATCTGCGATTGAATCCTGCTCAGATATAGAAAACTCGTATCTCGTCGACGGCACAACCAAGCCAGACATGTTCCCTCTCTATCCAGATCTCACACATCGAATGGAAATCTACAATGCGATGCAAGGCTATTTTGCACCATTAGGGCGATCTTTAAGTAAGTAACGTTTGGGTCAGATAGGACAATAGATGACCCAATCTTCAAAACTGTTTATAGTCCAGACATACATTTCAACATCCATGATTGAGAGGCAGTAATGATCAGTTGGCCATCTTTGGTAAAACTCGACGGGGACGATGAGCTTATTTACGTCGCATCCGAACACGAATTTCAAGCCGAATGCTCAGATATGATCTTGGGCGAAGATGATTACCTCATTGATTCAGAGGGCGACAGCTATTCGCTGCAATCGGGCTCAAACCAACTCTCTCTAGCGAAACGAGCAGACCAGTATTCAGTTGAAAGCGTAACCAAACTGATTCGAAATCACGAGTTCCAGAAAGCAGAAGTGTGCCTGATGAAGATCCACTTCCTAACGATAGAAGAAGCGATTCAGTCGTTGGCTTTTGAGCCTCGTTAATATTGGTTATTAATTCGAAACCTAGGTTCGAATTAATACGTCCAAACAGAACAAATAGAAACAGCGCCAAATTAGGCGCTGTTTTTGTTTGTTATTTCGCTATCGCTTAATTAAGCGATAAAAATCTGTGCGAGAGCGTAGCCTAAGCAACATGCGCCGACGACACCGATTAAACCCACTGACATGAATGAGTGGTTGAAATACCACTTACCAATCTTAGTGGTGCCAGACACATCGAAGTTCACCGTTGCGATATCTGATGGGTAGTTCGGGATGAAGAAGTAACCGTACACCGCTGGCATTAAGCCGATAAGCAATGCTGGGTCTAACCCTAAGCCAAGGCCAACCGGTAGCATCATACGTGCAGTAGCGGCTTGAGAGTTCACCACAACTGATACGATGAATAGCGCTAGCGCAAACGTCCATGGGTAGTTAGTCACCATTTCCACGATGCCCGACTTGAACTGAGGCATTGCGTATTGGAAATAGGTATCCGACATCCAAGCGATACCGAAGATAGCAATCGCTGCCACCATACCCGATTTGAATACCACGCCGTTTGGCACGTCACGCGGGTCAGTTTTGGTCGCTAACAAAATGATACCGCCGAAACAGAGCATCATCATTTGGATGATCACCGACATCTTAATTGGCTTATCGCCGTCTACGATGGTTCTGATCTCAGGCACCATCGCCACGATAACAATCACCACAATCGACAATAAGAAAATCAATACCGCATTACGCGCCGAAGTTGGCAGCACTTCATCCAAAGACGTCGCAGTGGTGCTTTCGATGCGCTTTTTCCACTCAGGATCTTTTAGACGCGCTTGGTATTCAGGATCGTCGTTCAGTTCTTTACCACGTTTCAAGCTATACAGAGAAAGTAAAAGTGTGCCGAACAGCGTTGCAGGAACCGTCACCATCAAAATAGAAAGCAGAGTAATAGAGTGTTGGATATCAGAAAGTTGCGCGAGGTAATAAACCACTGCTGCCGAGATTGGAGATGCAGTAATCGCCAGTTGCGACGCAACAGATGCAGCCGCCATTGGGCGCTCAGGACGAATACCATTCTTCAGTGCAACATCGCCGATGATAGGCATGATGGAGTAAACCGCATGACCAGTACCCAATAGGAAAGTCATCGAGTAAGTCACGAACGGTGCTATCAAGGTGACGCGTTTCGGGTTCTTTCTCAGTACCCTTTCGGCCACTTGCAGCATGTATTTCAAGCCACCAGCCGCTTCAAGAATAGAAGCACAGGTAACAACAGCGAGGATGATCAGCATTACGGTGACAGGTGGAGACGTTGGTGGCATCTTGAAGACAAACACCTCGATAACCAAGCCAATACCAGAAACAACACCTAACCCAATACCGCCATACCGAGACCCGATATAAAGTACGACTAATAAAAATAGAAACTCAAAATACAACATAAGCAACCCTCTAAAAATGTGGACTAATGATATTTTGTCCCTAAGTTCCGCCATTTACTTATCGCTTGGTCACACTATGATTGCGGACTCTCACAAATTGTTTTTTCTAAGATTATGGTCACGCTAACTGAACCGTAAGTTTATGAAATGTAATAGGAAGACAGACTCTAAATCTAAATTTGTTATGTTCGATAACCATTATTGTGACTGTTAGATCTGTATGGCCTATAAAATACCAGACTCATAACTTAACGATATTATTTCATTCATAATCAATCATATACAAAGCCATCCAGAAGCATACTTCCTATCTAACTAAGCATATTCTTACTGAACACTGACTCGCCTATCCCGAGACACTATGTCAAAATACTCGCCCTCACGATGACAACACATAAAGAACCACGGATATGAATTTTCAAGCTGCTATTTTTGATATGGATGGACTGTTACTCGACACCGAGAGACTTTGTATGCAGATTTTTGAAGAAGCATGTCACGCGCAAGATGTTCCGTTCTTGCAAGATGTTTACTTAGGCATCATTGGTTGTAACGCAAAAACCATCGAACAGATTTTTAGAAAGGGCTACGGCGAAGGGTTAGATTACCCGGCGCTGAACACCGAATGGCGCACTCGCTACAATGCGGTTGTTAAGCACCAAGCAATCCCAGTTAAAGATGGTGTTATCGAACTACTTGAATGGCTTAAAGCAAACGACATTCCAATCGCGGTAGCGACCTCCACTCAGCTTGATATCGCGAAAAAGAAGCTTGAACTGGCTGGCCTAGATTCTTACTTCGCTTCGTTAAGCACAGGCTGTGAAGTCACCAATGGTAAGCCTCACCCAGAGATCTACTTGCTAGCGGCAGAGCGCTTAGGTGTTGCACCTGAAAATTGCCTAGCGTTTGAAGATTCAAACAACGGTATTCGCGCATCAATGGCAGCGAACATGATCAGCTTCCAGATCCCTGATTTAGTAGAGCCATGTGACGAAGTAAAAGCGCTTGGGCACACCATCAGCCCTTCTTTGCATGATGTGTTAGCACAGCTTCAACAAGCTGCAGCTTAGGCTCTGAACCGTTGTTAACGCTTTAATCAACACAGGATAACCTTTCTATTAAGCCGACTCACAGAGTCGGTTTTTTTGTGGGTATTCCTTTTATAAAAGATAAAAACTCGCGCTTGAAACTGTTAAAGTCGATATGAAACGACACTGAACGATAAGCAACATTGATAACGTCTAAAAATGGAGAAAGGGACGCGTGATAGAAAAATTAGAAAGCCAACTGCTTGATTTTGCGCAACAAGAAATGACACAAGATGCAGCGCACGACATCAGCCACATCAAACGCGTAGTCAAAACTGCTGAGGTTTTGTGTACTCAAGAACAGGCTAAGCTTGAGGTCGTTCTTCCTGCCGCTTACCTTCATGATTGCTTCACCTTCCCTAAGAACCACCCAGACAGAGCCCAAAGCTCAAAAATGGCGGCAGACAAGGCTATCTCTTATCTCAAATCTATCGAGTATCCTGCGTCCTACCTCGACGAAATCCATCACGCTATTGTCACTCACAGTTACAGCGCCAACATCACACCAGAAACCTTGGAAGCACAGATTGTTCAAGATGCAGATCGCCTAGATTCTCTCGGTGCGATTGGTATCGCTCGCTGCCTGTACGTAGGTCAAAGCTTTAACGCCGAGCTGTATAACCACGAAGACCCGTTTGCGAAGCAGCGTGACTTGGATGACAAGCATTACAGCGTCGACCATTTCTACGTGAAACTGTTTAAGCTCGCTGAAACCATGAATACAGAATCCGCCAAATTGGAAGCCAACAAGCGCACCGAGTACATGCGTGACTTTCTTGATCAGTTGGGTGCGGAAGTTTAGCGGCTTATAAAAAAAGACACACGATAAGGAAGAGATAAGAATATGGAAATAAACCGCTTTAAAGCATCCGACGCCGACGAGATCGTCACTTGGTTTGCATCCCAAGAAGACTACGTTCTATGGGGCGGACGAACCTTTGGCTGGCCGTTAGAAACAGCCTCCATCATCGAACGATCTCAAGAATCACATGTCGAGCTTTATACCTTTTCTGCATCTAAGTCATACTCTGAACCGAATACCGATTCAAACGCCAATGACTTGCTTGGCTTTATGGAGTTTCAACGCATGTCAGACAATGAACTTCGCTTTTGCCGAGTCGCGATTCACCCAAACCAACGAGGCAAAGGATTAGGGCAATTGATGCTTGAAACGGCCTTAGAGGCGGCGAAAGAAATCCCAAATATCACCACCATCACCTTGGCCGTATTTAAGCAAAACTACGGAGCAAAACGCTGCTACGGCAAAGCGGGATTTCAGGTAGTCGACAAAGAGCCGAGCGTGAAAGAGTTCAATGGCAAAACGTGGCCCTTGTATCAGATGGAATTAAAGCTCTGCTAGTTCATTTTAATTGTCAGGTTAATTTTAGTTACCAGGATTGTTTTAATTAACAGACTTATTTAGTTAATCGACTTGTTTTAATTGCCAGATTTGACCCCATATCATTGAGCATTAGCTACATACTCAAGATACACAGATGTAATTTGGAACCTCCAATGACCCAAGAAAAATTCGACACTATTTATCAACGTGCTGCTCACCGCAAAGGCGGAGCGGCCGAACTCGAAAAAATTGTTCGTGCACCCCTTTCCCAAGCCGAGCTATCGCAAATCACAGACGATCGTTGGCTAGCCGCCTTTACTGAAAAAGTATTCCAGTGTGGTATTTCATGGAATGTGGTGAGAAAGAAGTGGCCGCAATTTGAAGAAGTGTTTTTTGAATTCAACATCGAGAAAATGCTGATGCTGCCAAATGAGATGTGGGAACAGAAAGCGCAAGACCCGCGCATTATTCGCCACCTCACTAAAGTGATGACCATCCCTGCTAATGCCACCATGATCCACAATGCCAAGCGTGAAGCCGATTCATTCTCGCAAATGGTTGCCGACTGGCCATCAGAACGTATCACAGATCTGTGGGATTACCTGAAAAAACACGGCAAGCGATTAGGTGGTAATACTGGTGCCTACACTCTGCGTCAAATGGGTAAAGACACTTTCATCTTGTCGTCGGATGTTGAAGCGCACCTACGCAGTACCGATGTGGTAGATAGCGGCCGTAACACCAAGCGAGCACAACTGGCAGCGGGTAAAGCCTTCAACGAATGGCAGCAACAGTCAGGTCGTAGCCTGAGCGAAATCAGCCAGATCGTTGCCTACAGCTGTGGTGATAATCGCGTCTAGTGGTCATCGTAGTTAATTAAAGAACCCGTCCAGATTTATCTAGCCTTTAAAGACCCGTTGCGGATGCCACTGGTCTTTTTTTGTGCTTCATTCAAAGAAATGTAAATTAACCGCTGACAGACAACGATCTTCGGTGACGCCAAGTCATTATGTTGATAGGTTAATGTTTATACATCTCGATTTCAAACATATCTATAGCGCTCTCTAAAACATTCGTTTCTCCGCTAAATGGATGTACTAAACCTAGAAAGGAATTCTATGTTCGAACAGGTCATCAGCATTCTGTTTCCCGTTTTTGCTTTAGCCAGTGCTGGCTTTGCGGTCGGTCGTTGGCTCAAGCCCGATTTCAAACCGATCAATCGCATCAACATGGATGTGTGTATCCCTGCGCTAGTGTTTGCATCGCTGACCACCATGCCTCTCGACACAGAGCAATTGCCACTCATAACCGCTTCTTTGGTCGCAGTGTTAGTGCCTGCATTGTTGATGATTCCGATCTGTAAGATCTTTAAGCTCAATTTTAAAGCTTGGGCTCCGCCACACATGTTCCGTAATAGTGGCAACCTAGCCATTCCCCTATTCACCTATACCTTTGGCGAGAGCGCACTAGCCCCTGCGGTATTACTATTTGTGGTATCGGCATGTGTCCATATTAGTGTTGGCTTAGCGCTATTGAGCGACGGTAATCCGATCAAACAGATCCTCAAGATGCCAATTTTCTTAGCGGCTGCGCTAGCGATGACGCTCAACCTGTCTGGAATTACCGTGTGGAATCCGATCTACGAAGCCACATCACTGCTCGGGCAAGCTGCCGTTCCTATTATGCTGCTGTCGCTGGGTTCGCAAATGGTCAACTTGAGACTGAGCGGATTAAAGGTCGGCTTGTTGTGTACGGCTCAATCCCTATTTACAGGGGCGATCGCTTTTACCATCATCTACTTCTTTATCCCACTGCCGACGCTTCATCTACAAATGATGGTGCTGTTCACCATGCTGCCACCCGCTGTGATGAACTACCTGTTTGCAGAGAGGTTCAATGTCGAGCCCCCTAAGGTCGCGTCCATGGTGTTGTTTGGCAACTTCCTAAGTGTGGTTACCCTACCAATCTTGTTGTCGTTCGCACTGTCTTTATCGAGTTGAACCCCAAGCTAAAGGAAGGTTTGTCATTCGTTGCAGTTATAAAAAATGGGCAGATAAACTGCCCATTTTTGTGTTCAGAAAGTTAGGCATTAGAGTTAACTACTTCCAGAATTGAATGCTATTGAAGCCTTTGTATTGCTTTGTCGCTGCATCATATTTCGCTTTCATTGCAGTAAACTCAGCATCCGTTAAACCAGAAGCTGATGTAGAGTCTAGCTCCACTGCCTGAAGAATATCAGACGCACTTTTTTTCAAGCTAGCAACCGACACTTTCTTACTGCCATCATTCGTAAGAGTAGAAGTGGTCACTTTCTTTTTACCAGCAAGGTCAGCGGCTGTTGCTGAACAATCCTTTCCTCGATTAAATCCAGTGTACCAAGTTACCGTTGCCTTACCGTCAGCAATTTGCTTAATCGTACAAGCATCAGGGCTCAGACCAACTAATTTATTAGCGTTATTGAAGTTATAAGCGATCAAATCAGACGGGGCTTTGCTAGAGTACGTATCCTTTTGCTCAATATTGTTGTCGACAGAAGAACGCGCTAAACGGCTAACCGCTGCAGCAAAGTAGAAATCACCGTTAACATTAGAAGGCGCTACATGATCCTTTATCACCCAATGGAACGCTGTCTTTTTGTTGTCCAACGTAACTTTCGATCCGTAATGGTATGACACAGAGTTAACTATCGCTTTCTGACCATCGGCCATATCGTCAGCCCATTGATATGCCTTAAAGCCAATTTTAGTCCCGTCTTCTGGGCCTGCATCCACGTAATGTTCAACAGTGTACTTGCCGGCAGGGCTCGTCTTAACCTTAACGATATCACCGAGCAATTTACCCTTAGATGTGTACAAGAATGTATTAGAGATATCTAAACCAATAAGACTAATCTTATCAATTGTATATTGAGTCTCTTCACCGGTTCCGTAGCGTTTGAAGAAAACAAGATCTTCCGTTGTTTTCGCCATTGCTTTGTGTACTTTATCTAAATCAAAGGCACAAGTCGTCGCACCATCATCAGCTTCGAACGCAATCGTCGCGCCATCTTTTGAAATCACGCACACTTTATTGGTTAATTTGAACTCTTTAGCCTTCGACACAAATACATCACTGTGTGCTGGCTTAGAATTAGCGAGGTCATCAATAGAAACTAGAGTTTGCGGAGAAGTGCTAGGGGAAAGTGTAAGCGCCTTATCTAAATTCATAAATTCAACTTTATTTTGCTGAATTTTATCTACAGCGAACTTTATCGCCGCCTTAGATTTATAGTAGCCCTGTAGATTAATATCTTCGTTTGCATGAACCATTGTCGCAAGTGAAGAAACGCCTAGCACTAGTGGTAATAGTGTCTTTGTCATATTTTATGTTCCTTCTAGTGGTTTATTTGGACTGACTTGGAGCTTCAAATCCAGTAATGCTTGCAGATGAGAAAACAACAGAGCTCAATTTCTGTACATCACCCACGCTAAGTTTAAGAACAGAACGCTCGAGCGCTTGAGTAGAAACCGCTGTACTGCCGCCAGTACTACCACCACTGCTGCCAGTACCACTGCTGCTACCACCTTTAGTCGCACCGCCACCGCCGCCTCCACCACCGCATGCAGTAAGTGAAGCTAATAAGATTAAACCAACGATTTTCTTCATACATTTGTTCCTAAAACGAAATTTAGACCGCTTGTCTGTTTTCAATTAATTCAAGTGAGAATCAGAACATAGGGCGATACAAAAAAAAATTAAAATCGTTGTTGGTTATTGCAGTTATGTTTAATATACAACCATCAAGCAAAGGAATGGGTTATCGCCCCCCTATACAGCACAATCAAGATGGACAACAAGAACACACATTTTCTTTGACTTAACTTTCGAAGAACTTCATCGCTTTGGCGTGACAATAAATAAAGCATGACCAAGCGCTTTACTCCACTATTACTATCTTTTGTAAGTCATATGAAAATTAAAAATGTAATACCTCTACTGCTATGCCTCTTCTCTCATCAAGCTATATCTGCGGCAAATTTCACAACGGACTTTGTAGAACTTGGGATGCAAGCAAAGCCTATGGGGTTAAGCGTGGATGGTGGACGCGACATCAACGATAGCTTGGCAATTTTGGGCGGCCTTAGTACCAACACAGCCGAAGATGAAAGCAACTTTGATGCATACATCGGCCCTCAAGTTTATGGTCCAATAACTCAAGGGATCGACTTAAATACGCAGCTGCTACTCCATTTCAACAAAAACTCATACGCAGCTGGAGAAACGAAAGCTTATGTCGAATTTAATGCGGGTATTCGAGCGTGGATCACTCAGAGAGTAGAAGCCCATGTGCTTGCGGGTTCTAACGGAGAGCACTCAATCTTTACGTTTGGAGCTAGATTCCATGCCACAGATAAAGCCGTGTTTTCAGTTGCTTCCAAAAACAACGGTCTTTACGGCCCTCAATTACAACTTTCGGTTAGATACCAATTTAAGTAGCCACCTTTATAAACAACTTTCCGCTACTGTTGGATCTAACATAAAAATAGCGTCAGTAATTCAATACTGACGCTATTTTTTTATCTCTAATTCAGACACATCCTATTAGTTATACGCTTACCTAAAGTTATACGCTTGCCTAGCTATTGAGTTACCCATTGATATAGCGATGAACCGTGAACTACAAACATTCAGTGAACTATGAGCATTTATCCAACTTGAGCTCTGCTGTCACCTTAGTAAGACGTAGTGCAATCGCGAAACACACTAAGTAAGGACTCACATACCAAAAGATACTTTCTAGCGGCTGCTTTACCTGCGCTTCTCTGGTTTTTATATATTGGTTTTTCTGCTTTTCATACTGACTCAGCATACCATCCACCCACACCGCATCACTTTCAACTAACGACACGCTCGGCGCAGGAACCGTAAAATCCGATGCATTGGGTAACAAGGTGAAATCGACATCTTTAAACGTAATCGCCGTATTCAAATACCACAAACACGCGTCGTGGTACTGAGCGTAATTATCTAAAGATGGCTGACCTGTACAGGTATCACTTCTCAGCTTATCCAAAGAGAACTGCTGAACAGATTCTAAAATCGCCACCGCTCTGGTTTGTTCGGTTTCAACCCAATCACCCGCCACCTTCGCTCGAATCTCAGACACGGCACCAAGCATTCCGATACCCGCTAAAAACGGCCATAAATAATCCATACGCTTCCATTTTCGCCGACTCAGGTTGAATCCACACCAAATTGGAATATGTAAGAGGAGCGTGAGTCCAAGTGACAGCAGAACGAAGTTCAAGGAGCTAGAGAGCATGAGCTCGCTATCAAAAAAGTTCTTCATAATGAGAAGCTTGCCTGTATAACCAAGAGAAATTTGATACTAGGTTCGATATAAGAAAAGTGTGTAAGAGGAAAGTAAAAACAGCACTAAGAATTGGTGTTAACGCTGTTTATTTGGACATATAACCACCGATGGCAGGGCTTAACCACTCGTTACTCAGAAATGGCTAAGTTGTTCAGTTATTCAGTTGTTCACGATACACAAGATGCTAAAGGCTCTTACGCGCCAGACTTGAGGTAGATACCTACTTCTCTTAGCTGTGCTTTAATGTCTAACATTTGGACGTGCGATAGCACTAATTGGATCAAATTGAATATTGCTCCAGCGAACATCAAACCCGCGACATAACCAGACCATGCTTGGTGATCAACTTGATACAGAGTATTGAACGAAAGAACGAAGAAGATGAGACTGGAAAAACCAATAGCATACTCATTACAGTTGTAGACGTATGAATTCGTCCCGTAATCGTATTTGATTTTTACCTTTCCACCCGCTCTGCCTAGCTTAAGATTAAGAACATTTCCGCTAACCTCATATTCCAATCCATTAATTAATACAACGCGCTCTACTTTCTCAAGCATATCTGTTTTTTCCGTATTATTTTGAATACTGTCCATAGTCGTACCCTACTCCGTCACCTAAAAATTATTCGTAAGCGCTCAACCATGCTTTCAGAAGTTGATTAGCGTTCTTCTTCTGGCTCGCAGACAATGACTTAACCAGTTTTTTCTGCATTTCGACATGTTCAGTCATCATTTGATCGATCAGAATAAGACCATCTTTGGTTAGCTGAACACTCACGCTGCGTCTGTCTTCTTTGCTGTGCTCACGACTGATCAGCCCTTTAGCTTCTAGTTTATCAAGGCGATTGGTCATTGCGCCTGATGTCAGCATCATCGATCCGATCAGTTCTGATGGCGTCAGTTGATAAGGCTTCCCAGAACGTCGCAACGTTGCCAACACATCAAACTCACCAAGTTTCATGTCGTAATTTTTATGAAGCTCGGCAACTTGCGTCTCCATATACTTGGCAATACGCATAATCCGGCCCATCATTGCCATTGGCTCAGTTTCTAATTCAGGCTTTTCCTTTGCCCATTGCTCTACTACGCGGTCGATAGCATCCATTTGCGATCTCGCTCCGTTGTTAGTCTTGTTTACCTCAAACTAGTTTAACATAAAGATACTTTACAACCATATGATCTAGGTATACAGTTCATACAACCAACTATCTTAATGTAAAGATATTTTATATGAATATATTATTAGCAATGATTCCCGCGTTCTTTTGGGGAACAACCTATGCAGTGACGCAATTTACGCTACAGGAATGGCCCCCTTTATTATTGTAATGCCGATCGTTTAAGAAGACTTGAACGATCTTGCAGTTAGCAGATAATCCC
>NZ_JBFSTC010000067.1:0-31415 GCF_041466605.1 Vibrio sp. 10N.247.310.17
ACTACACAGGCCGTAAATGGGTTTGTAATAGTGGTTACCGACAAGATGGAAACCGTTGTTTGAAGATCACCGTACCTGTGAATGCCAAAATTGACTACACAGGTCGTAAATGGGTTTGTAATAGTGGATACAGGCAAGAAGGTGATCAGTGTATAGACTATTAAATGGCCAATCGAGCTTGTTCCATGGAAAGTAGTGAACAAATTTCAGCGCTAATATTTTAGCGCAATTTATGATCAAACTTTATCACTCTGAGTGTTGTATATGACCCGTTTCAGGGGCATTTATGATCAAGCTATATTATCCACTGACAGCTTCTACGACTCTAAACGGACAGGCATTGCCAGCTGGGGGAACCATGTGGCTTGCAGGGACAAACTGCAGGATATGCTTAGTGGATATTATCTGAGCAAGGAAACGACTGGATTGATGGGTTTTTAGGCTAATTTCTGATCAAGATACAGGTGCTAACCATCTATCCAGTTGGAAGCTCCAAACCATCATGTGTATTTTAACCTCTTTCCAGTCTTCCAGAGTGACTCAGCACTCGGTCATTTTCGATAATGCATATAAAGCCTGTTTTAATGTAATCAGGCAAAGTATGCACTGTACGAAGGTATATTAATTGGCAAATTTGCCTTATAAAAAGTTATTCATGAATAACTAATATTAGAATTCCTGAAACTCTTTTCTGTCCAAAAACGAGTTGAATGAAGCCGCTCTGCGACTATTACCCGACTACCAGCTAACCCTGTTTAAAGTCCGTCAATTATAGCAAACCTTCATAATCACTGAGTTGATTTTTCATATTCGCCAGAAACGAAAAATGCCGCATCCATGCGACATTTTTCTTTTGGCGGCCAAACCAGTTTTGCTATATCCATTCTAGATTTCAATCCATTAGGAGATTATTCAGAATGTACTTATAAGACGCTGTTAATCTTGATTAGTTCCCTTTACGCGGCATTTTTTTTCGATTTATTTTCTAAGTCGAATGACGCTGCGATTAATTTCTTGGTGTAGTCATTTTTCGGTGCATTGAAAATCTCTTCTGCAGACCCTTCTTCCATCACTTCACCTTTCTGCATCACCAATACACGATCCGATAAGGCTTTGACTACCGAAAGGTCGTGGCTGATGAATAGGAAGCCGATATTGTGCTTGGCTTGAATGTCTTTTAGCAGGTCAATCACCGTCAGTTGTACTGAGCGATCGAGTGCTGAAGTCGGTTCATCCAATAGAATGAAAGATGGTTCAAGAATCAACGCGCGAGCAATCGCAATACGTTGTCTTTGTCCGCCAGAGAACTCATGCGGATAACGGTTTATTGAATTCGGCTCTAAGCGAACTTCAATCAATGCTTTGCGCGCTCTTTCTAAACGTTCTTGCTTGGATAGATGAGGTTGATGCACCGTTAAACCTTCAGTGATGATTTCCCCAACGGTCATGCGTGGTGATAAAGAACCATAAGGGTCTTGGAATACCATCTGTACATCTTTCTTGAGCTTGTGACGTTCTTTATCGGTTAACAAACTCACATCTTGGCCTTTGTAAACAATACGTCCGGTACTTGGCAGTAAGCCGATCAGTGCGCGTCCTAGTGTTGACTTACCTGATCCGGATTCACCAACAATACCCAAGGTTTCGCCCTGTTTAAGATTCAACGAAATGCCTTTTACGGCTTCGAAGTACTGACTTTTACTCTTGATGAAATGTGATTTAACCAAGAATTGAACTCGGATATCGTCAGCAGACAATAGCTCTGGGGCTGACGCCTCAACAGGAACCTTAGCGCCTTTAGGAATCGAGTTAATCAGCATGCGTGTGTAATCGTGTCTTGGATTCTCGAATAAGGCTTGAGTCATCCCTTCTTCAACTAGCTCACCTTTGCACATCACCAGAACACGGTCGGCAAAGTGTTTCACTACACCGAGATCATGGGTAATGAACAAAATCGCCATGCCCATCTTGCTTTGAATTTCTTTGATAAGAGAAAGCACTTCAGCCTGAACCGTTACATCTAAAGCCGTAGTTGGTTCGTCTGCAATCAGAATGTCTGGTTCATTGATCAGAGCCATTGCGATCATGATGCGTTGCAACTGGCCGCCTGAAAACTCATGTGGGTATTTTTTGTATGCTTGTTCTGGCATTGGCAGATGCACAAGGTTGAAAAGCTCAAGCACACGCTGCTTCGCTTGAGATTTCGATACATTACGATGACACATAATGGCTTCAGCCACTTGTGTGCCCACGCGCAGGTATGGGTTGAGAGAGGTCATTGGTTCTTGAAAGATCATTCCGATCCTGTCACCACGAATTGACTGCATCTCTCGTTCAGTCTTTTTGAGTATCGACTGACCTTCAAATTCGATTTCCGATTGAGCATCAATAATGGCGTTGTCAGGAAGCAAACGCATCAAAGCGTTGGAAGAGACAGATTTACCAGAACCCGATTCGCCAACAATGGCCAAGGTTTCACTAGAATTAAGAGTAAAGTTAATCTTTTTTACCGCATCAATGATTCCATCATTGGTTATGAATTTAACGGAGAGATTATTAACTTTAAGAATGGCCCGGTCCGACATGATATATCCTTATCAATTTAAGACATTAGGTGAAGATTGAACTTCTGAAGTGGTTTTAAGTTGCCCAAAATGGTGATGAGCGCGTTGAATTTGTTCTAGCTCGAGCATCCAATGTGAGCTGCGCTGAGCACTGCAAAATGCGATCAGGTGATTGAGTAAATCTTCGCTCTGCTTTTCCAATAACCTAAAGGTACGTTGAATCAACTCTGTACCTTCAAGAGAGATAAATTGCATCAATGCATAAGATTGGTTCAAGGTGTCGAAGGCTTGTTGCTGTTGCCCTAAACGATTGAGAATCTCTGATTGAGCGACACTGGCGTCTCTAAGGCCTGAAATTAAGCAAGCAAACTGGCAGGGTTTGATGTCACTTTGGTATGCCGCGTTTTGGATGTGATGAGGAAGAGAGGTGAGAACATCATTATAGAGGCGCTGTGCTTCGGGCCAATGACCTTGTTCCATTAACTGTTCAGCTTTTAGGTAGTGCATCCAGCAGCGTTCAATTTCCATGTCCACATCCTTAATTTTAAATATCCTAAAATGTTAATGATATTTATTATCAATTGCAAATTAAAATCATTCACATGCTAAGTTGGTGAATTAAATCTCTCGTTATTGCTAAAAACGGGGTAAATTGTGTGTTATTTGTTCAGTTGAACAGCTGTGCAGCGTAAGTCACTAAATTTATAGGTAATTACATCTACACTGATTTTATCTACACCCAAGTAATGAAGGACTAAGGAGGCGGCGATGGCGATGCAAAGACTCAATACAGAACAGCTGTATAAGGTAGCGGAACTCGATAAGCTACCATGTAAGTCGACCAAAGAACTGGCTCCAATTGACGAAATCGTCGGGCAAGAACGTGCACAAAAGGCCGTTGAGTTCGCGATGTCAATTAAGGAAAAGGGTTACAACATTTATGCGATAGGTCGAAATGGTCTGGGTAAACGCACCATGATCTTGCGCTACCTAAACCGACACCCTCAAGAAGTACAGGAGCTTTTTGATTGGTGCTATATCGCGAATTTTGAAGACATTCGTACACCTAAGGTGCTGAAATTGCCTCGTGGTGTTGGCAGCAGCTTGAAGCAAGATATTGAAAAGCTGATGCGTAAGCTTCTTAAAGCAATGCCACTCGCATTTGATAACGAGATGTACTTTAACCGCGCTGACCGATTAAAAAATCAGTTGGCCGCTAAGCAACAAGCGGCGTTAGAAGCGATCAGTCAAGAAGCAAAAGATAAGGGCATCAACCTGACGATCACGACTCAGGGTGACTACCAATTTGTCGCGATGAATGGCGATGATCTTCATACCGAAGAGAGCTTCGACTTACTCACGCCAGAAGAGCAAGATCAATTCGATAAAACCATTGATGGATTGGAAGTCGGGTTGCGCACCATTTCTCGTGAACTGACTGAGCTTGAAGAGACGTACACAGAGAAAGTTCAAAAGTTGAATGATGATACGGCGCGAGACGTTATTACCCACTTCATCAAGCAGTTGAAGCAAGATTACAGCCAATATCCTGATATTAAAAAGTACCTGACAGCACTGCGTAAAGACATTGTCGACAACGCAGATATTTTCTTAGAAGAGAGTACAGAGCAAGCAGAAGTTGCGACCGCCTCTTTGGATAAGAAAATGCCACGTCGCTACAAGGTGAACGTGATTGTGAGCCAGAAGGAGGAGACTCTGCCGATCGTGGTGGAAGAGAATCCAAATTATCACTCTCTGTTTGGTTATGTCGAGACGGCAACGTTCAAAGGCACCGTATTTACGGACTTCTCTTTGATTCGCGCAGGTAGCTTACATAGAGCCAATGGCGGCGTCTTGCTGATGGATGCGGTCAAAGTACTTGAACAACCTTATGTATGGGAAGGCTTGAAGCGCGCGCTGCGTTCGCGTCAATTGAGCTTCACGTCATTAGAAAAAGAGGTCACGTTAACGGGGGCGGTATCACTTGATCCTGAGCCTATTCCATTGGACGTTAAGATCATCCTGTTTGGTGATTATCGAACTTATCAACTACTGCAACATTACGATGCGGAGTTTGGTGAATTGTTCCGTGTGACGGCCGATTTTGAAGATGAGATGAAGCGTACTGCGGATTCTGAAATGCATTACGCACGCTTCATTTCAAGCATCGTGCACGACAACAACATGCTGCATTGTGATCGCAAAGCGATTGCTCGCATCATTGAGCACAGTTCTCGTCAGGCGGGTGACCAAAGTAAGTTGTCGTTGCACTCGGCACACATTGCCAACCTGCTTCGTGAGTCAAACTACGTGGCGAAAGGGGCGAAGTCGAACCTGATTCGTGCTACGCATGTCGACCAAGCGCTATCTAACCAACAGATGCGTGTCGGGCGACTGCAAGACAGCGTCATGGAAACCTTCACCAACGGTACAACACTGATTCATGTGGATGGTCAGGCGGTTGGGCAGGTCAATGCGCTGTCTGTACTCAGTACGACTGATCATATGTTTGGCGCACCGAACCGGATCACGGCAACCACGGCTTATGGTGACGGTGAAGTGATTGATATAGAGAGAAACGTAGACCTAGGTGGCAGTATTCACTCGAAAGGGGTGATGATCTTATCGGCTTACCTTTCTTCGGTATTTGGTAAGACAGCAAAAGTACCGCTTACTACCAATATCACTTTCGAACAATCGTATGGTGGCGTCGATGGTGATAGCGCGAGTATGGCCGAGTTCTGTGCGGTAGTGTCTGCATTCTCTAAGCAGCCGAACCGTCAAGACATCGCGATTACCGGCTCGATGAACCAGTTCGGTGAGTCCCAGCCTATTGGTGGTGTGAATGAGAAAATTGAAGGCTTCTTTGATGTGTGCGAAATCAAAGGACGTTCAAATGAGCAAGGGGTGATCATCCCACGTTCAAATGTTCACAACCTGATGCTGCGTAATGACATCGTAAAAGCGGTTGAAAAGGGCGAGTTTAATATTTGGGCTATTGACCATGTGACCGAAGCGATTGAGCTGTTTACAGGCAAAGCCGCCGGTGAGGCGAGTGACGAGGGGAGCTATCCAATCGATACTATCTTTGGTATCGCTCAAGCTAAACTGAACGCACTGCGTAAATAGTCTAATATCTATAGACCCAGCTAGCTTTTTAATTAGATAAGTATTTGAAAGTTAGACAGATAGACAAAACTAAAAAGCCATCGACATAAAAATCGATGGCTTTTTTTGATTGCGACTTTGCTCGCTATTGAGTCGTCTGCATCTGGTCTGCTTACGGTATTCGGTGAAAGCAATGTGCTAAATGACTTTACCTATTTCGCAAACAGAGCTTGGTGCCATCGAACTTCAGCTTCGCCAACAAGTGCTTGGCATTAGAGCGGCCAATATCATCAAATTCTACCCCGTATCGAGCGTAGTGCGTTGATTTTTGGAGATTACAGATGATGCCTTTCAATGGCGGTATAAGTGGGCCATTGTAGTTCTCAGGTGTAACTTCAATAGATACTCGATCGGCAATTTGAATCGCACGAGAAGTCGGTGAGGTAACAAAACGACAACCACTTTTCGATAAGTCTCTAATCTCACAGTTTGCTCGTTGATCGTTGAAGATGATTCTGGAAGCTAAGTTCACCTCGTAGCGTGTCTCTTTACGCAGTTGGGTTACTTGCATCGAGCTTGGTGTTGAAAGCACAAGTATAGGGAAAGGATCTCCGATCCTATGGTGAATTTGGCTTTTAAAGTGGATAAGAGCGCCTTCTCCTCGCAGAGAGTATGCACGGGCTGTCATCCAAAAACCTTCTTGAAAGAAAAAGCTCAGATCATCGTTGGATACGTCGGGAACCTCAACCACAATGCAGTTATCACTGTGTGTACCGATAAATTTGGTGGTGGCGAGAAACTTAGTACCAACTGGAGTCGATACATTTAATGTCAGTTCACTGCCGTGCTCTATCATGGCCAGTGCATCGGTGCTATTTAACGTAGAAACGGTGCGGTTACGAGGATCTTGAAGTGCCTGATTATGCTCCAAAGGCTTCTTCAGTGGTGCGTTCATTATATGTTCTCCATGCGCCAACATGCGTCTGTTTGTTATATTGGTAACTTGCTATTAAGGGGCAAATACGTGCTAGATTTAGCAGGTGCAATTACATAAATTAAGTGCAATTACATAGACTAGGTAGATGTACTCACATAGATTTATAGAGTGCCTTTATCTTTATTGATTCGTTATTAAGCCGATGGCACAGAGTTATTTACTTTGTTTGTAAGTACTTAGTTCTATTTGTATAAGCTTGAGTTAGTCTATTACAAGGAATGAATACTTCAAATTTTTATTGTTTGTCGTATCAATTATTTTCAGGAGTTGAGAATGCAGGCAACAAAATGGGATCAAGATGCGAACCAGATCACAGTTGAGCTAGCACCCAACCAGTTCGCGGTTGTTAAGTATCAAAAGGATGGAGATGTACTACATATCACATCGACACGTATTCCTGATGAGCTTCAAGGTAAGGGCTTCGGTAAGGTGATGATGGAGTCGGTACTGACTGAAATTGAACAAGCAGGTTTTAAAATTGTACCAATTTGTAGCTATGTGATTCACTATATGAATAGGCAGCCACAGTGGGCACACCTTTTATCCGATAAAGCATAGTAACGAGTATATGTCTCAATCAATATCGTCAAAAAATATCGCTCAACCGATAGCGAATTCAAGTCAAAATCAGCCAGAGCTTTATCAACAAAAGTTTTATCAAAATGAGCTTTATCAAAAAATAGCGGCCTCACTGGGTTGTCATCAAGGGTTTGATGTCCAGGTAATTCAAAGCCTATGGGGCGGGTATGGTGAATTAGTTCGTTTGGTTTTTTCTAAAGACAGGCGTTCTTCATTCAACAGTGTGATTGTTAAACATGTCGCATTGCCAGATAAAGCAGAACACCCAAAGGGTTGGAATACCAAACTTTCTCATCAACGAAAGGTGCACTCTTACCAAGTTGAGACCGCGTGGTATCAGTCGTTTACCCAACAGTGGGATGAGCGTTGCCCTGTACCTGTAGGGCTGCAATGTGAGTTGCAAGAGCACGAGTGGCTGATTGTGATGCAAGACTTGGCCGAAATCGGTTTTCCGTTAACTTCTCAGTTTGATGTGCTTGCTGCTTTTGATGATTCAGCAATCCAAGATACTCAGTCTGATCTGGCGTCTGGTTACACACTAGAAGAGCAAAACCAACGCGATGCTTGCCTTAAATGGCTCGCTAACTTTCACGCAAAGCACATCAATGTAGATCAAGAACATTCAGCTTCATTGTGGCAAGTCGGCACATATTGGCATTTAGACACGCGGCCTGACGAGTTAAACGCATTGGCTGATTTATCGCTTAAGAGCCAAGCGCAGCACATTGATAATCTATTAAGGACGTGCCCATATCAAACCTTGGTACATGGTGACGCCAAGCTCGCCAACTTCTGCTTTGATTTAGACAGTGAGCGCGCTGCTGCCGTTGATTTCCAATACGTTGGGCGTGGTTGTGCGATGAAAGATGTGGCCTTGTTCATGAGTAGTGCTGTGAGGCCGCAAGACTGTGCAGAGCTTGAATCAGAGATCTTGGAGGCTTACTTTCGATACTTGAAAGCGGCACTCATGCACTATCAACCACACCTTTCGTTCGATGATGTTGAAGCCGCATGGCGACCAATGTTTTACGTGGCATGGGCTGATTTTCAACGTTTTGTCAAAGGTTGGAGTCCAGAACACTGGAAGATCAATCTGTATACTGAGCAATTGACTCAAACGGTGATTGAGCAGCTAGAAAGCCCAGAATAAATTGCCTTATATCTGTAAACCACAAAAGAAAAAATCGCCCAATTTATGATTGGGCGATTTTGATTTTATCTAGCGTGTGTTTTTAATTCGTTAGGCTATCAGCTTCTGTCGTTCGTGTGTAAGCGAGCTTATTGGCAAGTTTGAGTTTGTTATTGAAGCCCTCTTTATCAATATCCCCCATGACTCGCGCAGGCTCTATTTCACCGCTGGCGGGTGAGTAAAAGAAAATCGCTGGAGGGCCAAATACATTCTTATCATTGAGCCATGCCATTTGCTCTGGAGAGCTTTCTGTCACATCAAGTTTTATTGTCTTCCACTCTTTAAGTTTTTGGCTCACTTGTTGGTCGTTGAACACGTTGGTTTCAATCACTTTACAAGACACACACCAATCTGCGTAAAGGTCGACTAGCATCTTTTGGTCACTGCTCGCTGCGGTCTGCAACTGTTGTTCTAGCTGAATAACAGAGTCTGTTTTTTCAAAGGGAGTGATCGCAATGGATTGGACTGACTCCCTGTTTTCTAGTGGGTTCAGAGGATCGGTATTACCTAAGAAAAATCCGACAAATAGAATGAGGCCGTAACCCAGTGGCAACAAAGCAGAAAACTTACGAGTACGCGCCCAACCCGGTTGTGCGGCTTCTAAAGCACCGAAATGCACACCGGAACCGATAGCAAGCAGCGCCCATAAGATCATAATAATTGATGGAGCAACAAAGCGGCTCAACAGGACGATAGCAACAGCTAACAGCAGCACGCCAAACACTTGTTTAACTGAAACCATCCACGCGCCACTTCTTAATAACAGACGCCCGCCACTTGCGCCGATCGCGATAAGCGGTATGCCCATACCAAGCGCCATAACGAACAGAGTCGCTCCGCCAAACACCCAGTCTTGAGTTGTTGAGACGTACAGTAAGGCACCAGCCAATGGAGCACTGACACAAGGTGACACAACCAAGGCTGATATTGCGCCCATGGCAAAGACACTGGCGATCTTACCGCCTCCAAGCTTGTCTGAGCCGCTGTTGAGCTTTTGCTGCAGGGCGGCAGGCAGTTGGAGTTCATAGAATCCGAACATCGCCAATGCGAGCAGAACAAAAACCGCTGCAAAGCTACTTAACAACCAAGGCTGTTGCATCGCGGCTTGCAGGTTGACACCTTTTGCCAAGGTGGTGACTAAGATCCCCGTCATGGCATAGCTAGTCGCCATACCCAGAACATAGGAACTGGAGAGTGCCGCACCTTTCTTGCCTGTCATCGCTTTTTCGCCACCGATGATGCTAGCCAAAATCGGAATCATCGGCAGTACACATGGCGTTAGGGACAAGCCTAGACCAAGCAAGAAGAACACAAGAAGCGCTTGTAACTTACCGGCTTGGGATAGGAACGAAGATAAGCCATTCGTATCCTCACTGATCTCACCTAGGGTTTGATATAGAGAGTTTGATGGCTCCTCAACCAAGGTTTCAGCTACGGTTTCGAGCATCGGTAAATCGAGCACTAACTTTTGCGGCAGGTAGCAAAGTCCTTTGTCTGCGCAGCCTTGATAACGCACGGTGAGTTTCCCACTTCCTGAGTAAGGAACAGTAACGGTAACGGGCTCGTGAAACACGATGACGTTACCAAAGTTAGGATCCTCTTTCTTTTCACCTGGCAGCGAATAACTCGGTTCTAACGTAGATAATGACGACTCACCTTTGAACGAAAATCGAGATTGATACAGGTAGTAACCCTTGTGGGTATCAACGCTGATTACCGCGCCTTGATCTGTGGCTTCCCAAGTTACGGGGAAAGCTTCTTCAACAGGAAGAAACTCGTTTTCTTGAGCATGCAAAAAGCCGCTAAACAATAGAATTAACGTAAGTAGGTAGCACTTCATGGATGAAGGAACTCCGTGTTTTGGTGAATGTGTAATTGATCGTCGATGTAGATAACAGCGCTGTCTTCAGGTACTGATATGTTGGGGTTCAATGTCAGTGAAGTACTGAGCACGCCTGCTTCTAATGTGGACGACGAGATAGCGGTAACAGAAAGGATCTTCTGCTCGACATCTTGCTTTGACAGAATATGAGAGGTGGTCTTGTCACCAAATTGCACTTGGCGTTCACTGTGAGCTGAGGTCGTGAGCGCTGCGTTCGTTAACGGAACGGCGAAAAATGGGGTCTTGTTGTCTCTTGGATCTAAGACAGCAATGTTAAATGCCGAGCCATCCGGTTTGGTTCCCAGCGCATAGATGTCACCGCCAAAATTCACTAACATCGACGTCGCGCCGAGCTGTTTGCCGATCGCTACGGCTTGGTCGATGGCGTACTCTTTGATGACGCCGCCAAAATCGAAACGAGTACGGGAATCAGGGACGTGTAGCCTTGTCTTTTGTAGATCGACAGTCCCTTTCAGCTCCCACGCTTGCTTACCCAAAGCAGAAGACAGGGCTTGGAAAGCATGACTGTGCAACATCTTCGGCTTTTGTTTTAAAAGATGTTTGATGCTGCCAACCGTAGTATCAAAGGTATCGAAGGTCAGTTGACTTAATCGGTCGAGGTGTTGGAAAACCTCAGCAGATTCAGAATCGAGTTCGACATCACATGATGCTCGCTGATTAATGTGCTGTGTTAGCCATGAGTCGTCGCAGTAGAAGTTATATTTGTCTTCCAATCGGCGTGTGTTTTGCTCTATCTCAGTCGCTATTGCTGTTGCGCTTGCCTCTGGAATGTTAGCCAAATCCATCGACAAAATTTGCACTTCACACGGTACGGTCATGGCATGAAAGCGATGTACAAAGGGCAGGTTAGAACTCATAGGTTGCTCCAACAGCCCACCACTGTGCTTCAAAACCGTTGCTTTGTTCGTAGTACGCAGCAAGCGCATTTAAGCGTAACTTCTTATGTACCTTGATACTCGCACCTAGTTCATAGGCATTGGCCGTGAAGTTGCCTAAGCGAAGGTCTGAAGTCGCGTAGCCTGACGATGCAAAAGAAGGATCGGCACTACTTGGATCGCGATAGAAATCGGCTGCATCTTGCGTGTACCAGAAATAGCCCGGTGCCAAGGTTAACCATTCACTCACTCGCCAAGATAATTTGCCGCCTAACTGGTGAGACATTACGCCCCAATCATCCATAAACCATTTGTATCTTGGTCGGATTTTTAGACTGTCGGACAATGAGTAAAAAGCTTGGATATTAATACCGCCAGAGAGTCGCGTATCTGGTCGAGAGTCTTGCCCCAAGAACACTTCATCGTCATCGATTTTACCGTCGTCATTGATATCGACTTCACGCAGAACCGTTAAATAGTGATTGCTCAAATAGCCACTTCGGTAACCCGTGTAAGCAGTAAAAATGCTGTATAGATTCGGCGTGAAGGTTTGTGATAATCCGGCTTCTAAACTGCCCGTAAAAATGTCTTCCCAGCTTTGGCTGTTTGATGAAGCCAGCGAGTATTTGCCGAATGCTTGAGTCTGATCGAAAAGGGCAGAGCCCCCTAGACTGTAAGAGCGGTTTTTAGTGCTATCGGCATAGACCAAACCTTTGGCGTTAATGCCAAGGCTTTCATAATCTTCTTCTTGAGATGCGTTGCCACCTAAGGTCCATTCATTACGTAAGGTGTCGCGATAGGTCGCGCTTAAGCTGATGGATTTTCTGGTGTCTTCAAGGCCTACTTTTTGGATTTCATAGCCACTGCGATGAGGGTCGTAGCCTGCACGAATAACCTCGTCGGTTTTATTCTGTGCCTGTTGAGTTTTTAGGGCGCGATTTATCTGGTCGGCATTCGAAGCAAGAGGTGTCGTTGGTCCCCACGCTGGTGAGGCGCCAGAAACACTGTCGTAGCTTATTTCTGCGTTGAGTGTCCAATCTAAGCCGATACTTTTTTCAATCGAAACCATGGTGTCATTGGCTGATACTCTGTCATCGTATTCCTCATAGCTCAGGTAATGAACAGAGATATGATCTTCAGCTAATGCCACGTTAGCCACTGCCGCTGCACTCAGCAGCGTAATTGGTAATTTTTTCATTTTGTTCTTATTTTGTTTTTTTAAATACTGATTTGTTCATTGATGGAGCGGTTAGTTACAACCACAGCCACCGCCACCAACACCACTGCCGCCGACGGAACCTTGTTTGTAAGCGAAGACCTTTTCAGAAAAGACGTCGAATTCAGGCACCGGGCCACCGGGTTTCATCTCTTTTTGAGCCAATGTGCCTTTTTCCCAAGGCTTTACAGGTTCAATACCAAGAAACTCATCAACGAAAGCCAGAGCAGAAGGTTTGTTGCTTACTTCTTGTGCTTTCTGTTCGATAACCAGTTGCTTTGCCTTGGGTTTCACCATTTCAATATTTCGTCTGGTTGCACGTTTCGCTTCTGGGTTTGAATAATCACCGCCACTTGAATAAACGGTGCTGGAGATGATCTCTTCTTCAATGATTGGGCCTTCGTTTTTTCCGCTATCGTTGGCTTGCTGTTCAGCGGGCTTCTTTCCTAAACCACTAAGATCGAGTTCAAGAGCCGCATTAGCAGTCATTGGAATAGCGAGTAGCCCAACAAGGGTGGCTTTGATTAGCATTACAGTTGCACTCCCATCTTGGTGAGGTCGTCAGTAATGACGTCGCTAATGTGGTTGATGGCACCAAAACGAATCTTGATAACCTTGCCTTGATAGATGTAATAAAGCGCTGGCATGCCGATCGGCTTGAACTCGGCAATTAATGCTTGTTCAGGGTCGTTAACAACAGGGAATTCCAGTCCGAGTTGCTTTTGAAACGCCAAGCCAACCTCAACATCTTCATCAACGTCCACGCCTTTAAACGTGACACCAGTGCCTTTGAGTTCGGTGTAGAGTTGATTGACTTCCGGTAGCTCTTCGCGGCAAGAGACGCACCACTCTGCAAAGAAGTCGATAATGGTCAGTTCATCGTTGTTAAGTTGCAGTTTCTCGATAACGTCTGGTGATAAAGAATCGCCTTCTTGATAAGCCAATGCGGGTAAAGAAAGGCATAGCGCCAATAACGCTAAGGCTCGTGTAAACATGTTGTTCTCCATTGTTTTTAACTGTGTTTAAAGTTCAGTGTTTCTAAGTAAGTTCTGTTAATTAGATGCTTGAGTGAGTTTGATGGTTGCCGAGTATTCAACGGCTAAAATGTCGGAAAAATACTCGTTGAGTTGGGTGGTATTCGTGGCACTAAACACACGTGATGGGTTCCCTGCACAACGCTCGAATTGGGCGATTCGAGATGAGTTGACGCCATAGCCGATGAAGTTCATTTCGATGCCATATTGATTGATTGCGGTAGTACAGAACCCTGCGTTAACCAGTTGGTCAAACGTGTCTCCTTCGTCAGCACCGTCGGTGAAGAGCACTAGCTTTCTTCTGGTTTCAGGTACTGTGCTGACGTTGATTCCCCATGCTTGTTGCCAGCTAGGGATCAGTTGTCTCACTCCCCATAACAAGCCGTGAAAAGAGCGAGTACCGCCATTTGCTGTTAGGCTGTTTATCGAGTTTCGGACGCGAGAAAAGACGCTGGTTAATGGCAGCATTGGTGAGTCTTGGTTACAGTCGCTTAACCATTGACTTGGCGGTGTAAACTTCACAGGGCGTTCTGAGTGCAGCGTCGCTAAGTTGTCGACCGTCAGTGCTGCAGAGAAATTGCCATTGCGATAGCTAAGCCCATCGATACAGTAGATACCGGCCGCTTCTTTGGATAACCAATGTGGGCGCTGCGCTGCGACTCCAGAGTCGAAGGGAACGATTGAAATTCTTACAGAATCCAAATCGTTAGCGTTATTGCTCTGAGATTGAATCGTATTCAATGCATTGGATAAAATGGATTTCAACGACTGGATGTTTGAACCCATCGATCCAGACACATCAAGTACCAATACCAGCTCCGTTGGAATCGAAGAGTGCTTGCTTTCAACCACACCTTTATAACCACCACCTGTCGCCGTTACCTTGTTTGCATAGCTCTCATATTTGAAGTTGGGCAGTAAGGGTGATAATGAATAACCTAGGCTAATACGGCATTCTGAGCCTATGATTTCTGGTTTTAAGCCACTCACGCCTTTTAGGGTTGGCTTATAGTACTCTTGGTAAGCCAACATCATTGGGTGTGTGGCTGTATCAGCAAAAGCACACGCTAATGCGGCCGAATCGGCGGCTTGCGCTGCTCGGTTTGAAACCATTACTTGAGCCGAGATCATCAGGGTGCCAACGGCAATGAAAAGCGCTGGAAACAGTAACGCCAACAATGAAATGGTCATGGAGCCTTGCTGTTTTTTAAGCGCAATGCTGCCGAATATTGGTTTAACCATAATGCTTTCCTATCACGGCTGATGAACTTGAGAGTGTTTTAGGAAGATTGAGTCGCTTGTAGTCAAACGGTGTATTCACACATAAAGTGAGTTGAACCAAGGTGGATGGTCTTCCAACTAACGCAGGGTCGCCGCTACCCTCAACGATAAGTGCCTTTAGTTTCTCGATGGGAGGAGTGTCGCTTTGACAGATGATCCCGGCATGGATGTGCTTGTATTCCCAGTTCGAAGCAGTGGTATTAAATACACGGCTTTCAAGTACCAACCCAATATCGCTGCGCTTGATGTCTTGCGGAAGATAACGTTCGGCGAGATCGAGAAGCTGATCCTTTAACGTATTAGGTAATCCGTTTGGGCCTTGCTCTGGTTTCAGTTGCGTTAGTGAAACGGCGTTGACTAGGTTATATGTCACGTTGTCGAGCTGAGTCTGTAGGTTGAATAAGCGGTAGGTAGCAACAAGCCCCCACAAAATGATCATGAGTGCGAGTACAACGAAGGGGAATTCAATCGCTGCTGAACCCGCTTGTTTTTTTCGAGGTGTTTTATTTGTTGTCATAACTAACCAGTACCTTTCTTTTCAAGGTTGTCATGTTGCCGATAGACTCAGAAAACTGAGTTGATAGATTAGGTAATAAGGCAAATGAAAATGAGTAAGACACCTTGTACTCGCCTAACACTGCTCTGCTTTTGGATACCGGTTTCTCATTAACTAAATCTGAGAAGTTTTCGGCGTATAGCGGCGATGGATCCAAGACGAGCTTGCTCTTATCTATCAGTGGGAACTTTGCGATAGTCTCGGCAAAAGCTTGGTCTGAAATAGGGCTAATCGGCCGTGTCTTGGCCTCACGAACACCCGCATTAACGGCTACATCAAGGATGATGTTGACCAACAGCAGGCGGCAGATCTCAAAGAAACCGATGATCAGTATCAGGAACGGTACCACCAACATTGCAAACTCGACGGTCTGCGCACCTTTTTGACGTGAGAGCATCACTGTTCTCCTTGCTCTGTTTTAGCAGCAAGCTCTTGGTAATACAGACTATTGTTGGCGAACTCAGGTTGAGATAGATGTGCACGAGCGATACTTTTCGCGGACGCACTGTCTCCAGAAAGCGCATAAGCCAGTGCTAGATTGAGTTGCAGTTTTACGCTCGCTTCACCTCGGACAAAGATCGGGTGCAGAATTCGAATCCCTTGCTCTGGTTTACCATCGAGTATCCAAGCCATGGCTAAGTTGTTGCGATACTCATTACTGGATGGCATCAAGCTGAGGGCATGAGAGTAAGATTCACGCGCTTTTGAATACTGCTTATTGAGCGAGTAACTCACGCCTAAACTGTTTTGGGCGACATCATCAGTTGCGACTAATCTGACAGATTCTTCGAGAGCGGTTGTGGCTTGTTTAAGCTCACCGAGCGCCAACCAAGCTCGGCCAAGTTCTCTGTAAATCGCGCTCGATTGATTAAGCTCGATACCACGCTTTAGATAATGCAGCGCCTCATCATAACGACTGGCTTGATTCGCAGCAGACCCCATTAGCAATAGTAACTGTGGGTCATCAGGCTTCGATATCAGCATCTTTCGGTACAGATCCATGGCACTTTCTGGTTTGCCATTCATCAGTGCAACCTCGGCGACTTTCATATCTTCAGAGGTCTCTTTTTCAACGTTATTCGTTGACTGACAGCCCACCAAAATCAGCGCTAAACCCAAGAGAACGATCTTGTTCATAAGCCCCCCAGAGTTTGTTTAAGGGATAACATGATTGGCACGACAATAATGCCCACGACAGGTAGCATGATGAAGACCACTAAAGGGAATGACATCTTGGCTGGTATTTTTCCTACCCACTCTTCAAGCTCTAAGAAGTGATATTGGCGGCTATCAGAGGCAATCAGCTTTAACGCTTCAGCGAGAGGTGTGCCGTATTGAAGCGATTGATTCATGGTGGTCACAATATTGTTGATGTCAGGAAGCTGGACTCGTTTGTCTAGGTTTGAAAGTGCCGTTTGTGGTGAATCAAGAACCGATATCTCAGTCGCAGTGAGTAGCCATTCGCGTGACAATGCTGGAGAGATCGCACGCATCTCTTCACCGACACAGCGAAATACCGCTTCGAGTGTTAGGCCTGATGCGACACATACCACCATCAGATCGACGGCATCAGGAATAACGCGGCTAATTTGCATTCGGACTTGGTTCACACGCCAATCTAGAATGCGGTCGAACAGGATGCCAACCACAATGGCGATTGCGATACATTCGGCCACAGAGTTCATGTTAAGCACTTGGATTCGAGTGACATACCAAGCAATAGATCCCATCACCATCGTCAGTAGTCTTAAGCCAAGAAAATAGAACTCTGCATTAGGACTCAACCAGCCAATGAGGATTAACTTCTGGCGTCGTGGTTTTGCACCTTGGAAGCGCCATTTACTTGAAGCGGTGGTGTACTTAGAGGAGTAGCTCGATACGCGAGTCAGTCGTTCAGCGACAACATCTCGTTTGAAGGAAGACAAGTGTGCGACAACTGTGAGTAGTAGTGCACATCCCAACAGAAGCAAGGCAACATACATCATGATGAGAACCTTCTGTTACAAGTCAGAGCGTTCAAAATGAGTGTGCCTGAGCTGATGCTAATGACGGCGTAGGTTAGTACCCGCTGTCCCGACTCTGTGTTGAACAATTGGACTATCATGGCGGGTTCCATCAAATAGATACCACCCAATAACCCCAAGGGTAAGATAGAAAGAAAGAGGGCTGTCATACGAGGCTCCGAGGTTAAGCTCTTGACCTTTTTTCTCATCGCTCGATTGTCATGCATGGTTCTGCTTAAGCTTTGAAGAATGTCGCGCAGTTGGCCACCATTCGATTGATTCAGGATCAACGCGACCGAGAAGTAGCGGAAACTGCTGTAAGGAAGGCGAACGCATGCATCATCGAGGCTTTGTCGAAGGCTTAAACCGAGCGTTAAGTTATCGCGAATATAGGAGAACTCACGTCCTAATAGCCCTGGTTGGGTTTCTGACACTTGTTCAATCGCTTGTGGGACTGAGAGCCCCGCAGCCACCGCTCTAGAAATTAAGCCAAGTACATTGATGATGCCTTGTTCGAACTCTTCTACCTGCATTTTTCGGCGGTACATCACCAAGGCACATGTGCATACAACCCAAAGTCCAACAGCGGAGAAAAGTTGATGATGCATTGCCAGTTGGGGAAATAACATGTGGCCTGATGCTGGGAAACCGATAGCTGATAAGACAATAAAGTACTTATCCCAAACTGGCAGCAATGCACTCATTCGTAAAAAGAAAGCATGCAGTTTGTTGCTACGTTGGTGGTTGATTTTTTTGATTGAAACGTCAGCTGTAAGCGAGCGTTGACTGCCGCTTACCAACAATAAGCGCTTATTGACGATAGCTTGCTTTGAGCTCAACCTGATTAACCCGATCGCGACAAACAAAACAAAAACAGTGAGAACTAGGATCATCAGGCTTCAAGCTCCATCGCTACTCTTAGTTGAGCATCGAGTTGATGATACTTGGCTTTTTCATTGAAGCTTGGTACGCACTTAGCACTCTTATATTCGCCAATCAGGTTGCCTTGTTGATCTTCCGATAACAGCTTGAATTTGAACAAGTCTTGGGTGATGTATTGTTCTCCTTCTAACCCTTGCACCTCGGTGATCGAAACAATGCGTCTTTTGCCATCACGCATTCTTTCGACTTGTATAACGACATCGATGGTGTCTGCGATTTGGCGGCGCAATGAGAACAGAGGCAGAGTCGCTTGGCTCATCATTAACATGTTTTCCATACGAACGAGTGCGTCAGTCGCCGAGTTTGCGTGCAATGTACACAGTGAACCATCATGGCCGGTGTTCATTGCCTGCATCATCTCAAAGGCTTCATCACCACGAACTTCGCCTAAAATGATGCGATCTGGTCGCATTCGTAGAGAATTTCGTACCAACTCTCGCTGGGTAATCGGCGTTAAGCCTTCGGCATTGGCTGGGCGAGTTTCAGCGCGCACAACATGAGGCTGTTGTAGACGCAGTTCTGCGGTGTCTTCAATGGTAATGATGCGTTCTTGAGGTGAAATGCTAAAAGACATCGCGTTGAGCAGTGTGGTTTTACCTGCACCAGTGCCTCCCGCAACAAGCACATTAAGGCGTGAGCGAACAATAATATCGATAAGCTTAACCATCGATTTCGACATTGCGCCAAACTGAGCCAATTGGCTGAGTGTTAGCTTATTCTCATTGAATTTTCGGATGGAAATGTAGGTTCCATCAAGCGCTAGCGGTGGGATCATCACATTGACACGGCTACCATCATCCAATCGAGCATCGACTAATGGATTCGATTCATCGATTCTTCGCCCGACCTTGCTGACGATGCGTCGCGCTAGGTTGAGAAGTTGTTCTTCATTACGAAATTGAAAGGCCGTTTTTTGCAATTTTCCTGAGCGTTCTACGTAGACTTCACGGTACCCATTGACCATGATGTCGGTAATGCCTTGGTCTTCAATTAAGGGCTGCAGTGGGCCTAATCCTAGAAACTCATTGAGCAATTGTTCCACTGAATGAGCGACATCTTTGTGACCAAGTGGTAACTGCTTAGAGACCACGATATCTGACACCATTTCGGCAATTCTAGCTTCAAGATCGGGTGCGCTTAAGCTCACTACAACCGATGGGTCGATCGCCTTGATGACCTCTTCATGAATCACATGATAATGCTCACGAACTGAGGGTGTTGATGTTAGGGCTTCATGAGACCGAGCTCTATTCGTTACAATCGGATCTATGGCTTGTGTGTTCTGACCAAACATTATGCGCCTCGCTTCCAAAAACGGCGGTTGCCTTGTTGCGGCTCACCAGTGACTAGTTCAAGTAGAGAGTTAAACGCGAGCTTCACTTTCCTATTGCCTTTATGGGCAGGCTGACCAAGCGATGACTTGCTCAAGAAATGGTTTGGCAAAAATGGAATCATGACGTCTACAGATGTACCAAGTGATTTCTTAACATCATGGGCTGAAATAAGGGATGCTGAATCGGACTTACAATGGTTCAACACCACAATGGTTTGCGAAGCTGCTTGGTTTTGAAGTCGTTTGATTATCTGGCCTGCATTGCGAATGGAGCTGAGTGTAGGTTCAACCACAATGATTCGAATATCGGCACTTTTAAGCGCTTCAAAGCCAACCAGGTCACGCAATGAATAGGTCGGGATGTCGATCAGTAAGTAGTCTGAACTTTGCAGGCAGAACTTTGTAAACTGATCGAATGCACTCTTTTGTGGCCAAAATGGTGTGGTGTCTAAAGGTAGATAACCGGTAAAGAGCGTGTGCTCGGGTGACACACTGATCCCACTGCGCTCAAATACGAGAGGTTCTAATCTTTCTGGGTATTGTAAAAGCTCTACCAACGCCGTGTTGCCTTCGACATTGAGTAGCAAATCCAAATCACCCATCGAAAAATCGAGGTCCATACTAGTTACTCGTTTATCGAGTTCGGCAAGCTGCTGCGATAACGTGGCTATAATGGTGCTGCTTCCTGAGCCACCTTTTGCACTGACAATGGAAACGATTTTTTCATTTCGTTTTTCGTTGTTGAGTTGCAAAGCAGCAAAGGAGACGTGTTCAAGATCTTGTGGTGTCACTGGGTTGACTAAATAGTCACTGGCACCGGATGCGAGCATTCCACGGTAAGCCAAAATTTCGGTTGAATGACCAATCGCGATAACTTGGCACCCAGTACGTTGTATTAAATGCTGAACAACCTGTTTTGATTCTGGCAATTCGCTATTCAATACATCGAGGAAGATGGTTTTAACGTCATTTTTAAGTACCTGTCTCACCACGTCATCTTCTTGATTCGAAGAGGTTGTGATGTTGTTGATACCGAAATCATTCAGTGTGTATGTGAGCGCTAATGTATCGAGTTGCTCCGATGCCGCGATCAGTACCGTTAAGTTGTGTACTTGATTCATTGCGAACCTCCTAGCGTGGTATTCGAAGAACCAGAGTTTGTCTGTTGGTTTTGTGCTGGTGGTGCAAAGTAGTTATCGATGCTAGACACCGCTTTTTGTCCTTGTGCACTGTCGATGGGTTGACCAACAATCAGGTCTTTTGGATTTGCGACCATTTGCGCCAGTGCGCTGGCATTCGCACAGCCAAAATTGCGCTGAGTACGATAAGCGTTGAGTGTGGTTCTTGGTGTTTTACCCGCGTCACATGCTGTTACTTCGGCACGATAAGATTCAACAAAAATCGTGAGATCACCTTTACCTTGTACCGATGGATTAGATACTGAAATTTGAGAAGGGTAGAGGCCTGACTCGATCAGATGAAGCCTAACTTTTTCACTTTGGCTTTCTCCTTTCTGAGTCGTATTTTCAATCTTGACCATTAAGTTGGATAGCGTACCTAGACGAGCAATAAAATCAGAGATGTCATCTTTCTCTTGAGCCGATAACGTTTTACCCGACAGTGTTAAAGTCAGCTTGTTTGTCACGGACACCACATCCACAGAAGGTTGTTGGGTTGTAGGCGTTGGCGCGCAACCCGCAAGCGCAATGAGAGCGGGCAGTAATAAGGATAATTTGTTCATGATGTCCTCAGTAGTAGAACCCGTTGTCACCCAGTAAGCGAGGCTTCTGGTTGTCGGTGTATGTGTCTTGACTAAACGTTCTTTTACGTTGAATTCTCGGCAGTGCCAGTAATCGTTCAACATCACTCAACGGGATTAAACCATCGGTTGGGAGTGGCATTGAGTCCGAACGAGTCGGTTGAACTAGGTAAGCCGTTACAATGATGATCAGCTCTGTTTCTCTACGAGTGAATTCAGTCGAGCGGAACAGGCTACCGAGAACCGGTATTTCACCGATAAGCGGTACTTTTTGTAGCTGTTCAATGTCTTCCGATTTCAATAACCCGCCTAAAGCGAAGCTCTGCCCACTCGCCAATTCAATGGTGGTGGAGGCGCTACGAGTGGTAAAAGAAGGGAAGTTAGTTCCGTGTATCACTTGTTGGCTTTCGATTGAGACATTACTGACCTCGGGGTTCACTTTTAAGCTGATACGGTTTTGGCTGAGCACGGTTGGGGTGAAGTTCAGTTTCACACCGAAATCCTTGTATTCAATCTGAGTGGTGTCAGCCGTAATCAGTGGTAGCGGTACTTGCCCACCCACCAAAAACTCAGCATCTTCACCTGACATTGCGGTCAAGTTAGGTTCAGCAAGCACAGACATCATGCCGTTGGTTGCTAGCGCATCAATCAGAGCAGTAATGCTCGGCTTGCCCCAACTACTGACATTAGGCAGCTTTGAAAACGAAAATTGCCCCACACCGCCAGCGACTGAACCCCATTTGATGCCCAACTTATTGGATACATTTCTTGAGACTTCAGCGATTTTTACACGAATGTTGACCTGATTTGGCATGGTGACAACCAATTGATTGATCAGCTCATCATCATTGGGTTGAGTCTGCTGATTTTGATTGGTTGAATTACTGCTGTTGTTACTGTTTCCCTGTGAATTCGAGCTCTCTTGTTGTTCGGTAGAACCGACAATAGGGGATAAGTAGCCTTTCGCGAGCGATACGATATTGTGTGCCATCATCGGAGAGGGAACACGACCTTTAAGCCATAACTTTCCACCCAGAGATTCAGCGTTGACTGACGCTTCTGGGAACTTGTTTTTAACCAGTTCATTGAACTCATGGCTATTATGCGTGACGCGAATCTTGTTGGTATAAATCACGCGTTCTTGTTCATTCAAAACGGTGATCGTAGCGCTGCCCGCTCGCTTACCGAATATCATCACCTTGGTATTGGTTAAGGTTTGGTAATCAGCGATATGGGTGCTAGAGATGAAAATGGATTTCGCTTTTTCAGGTAAGCGAATCATTCTCGCCTCATTGATCGTGACATCAAATGTTGATGCTGCAGATGCAAAAGAGACACATAGGCTTGATAGCAGGAGAACACCCCACCAACGACAGATATTAGCCATTGTTATCAGCTCCAGTATTAGTTTTAACAGTTTTATTTTCGGCTCTAAATTCCACTAAACCCACGTCAGGTAATACCTGAGTTGTGTCTGGAGAAATGACTTTTAGCGTCACGGCATTTGCGTGTTGAGGTTGATCTTGAGCCTCGTTTTGCCCGCGTAATACAAGCGTTAACTTTCCTAATTGTTTCGCAAGAACCACTTGGTTTGCTTGTTCGGGCGTCACTTCTAAAGAGACACTGCTGTCGTCAGGGATACCATCTTCGAAACCATTCGATTCCCGAGCCTTTTGATAAGATTCTGCCGTTTGCTTGTTATTAAATGCCAAGACTCTTGCGTCATGAACTATCGTTGTAACGTACAATCCTTGAGATGAATTGCCATAACGAAGTAGCTCACCATCTTGTGAACCGAGTAGGAGAATATCCACTCGGTCGCCCGGCTCAATGAAGCCTGAATTAGACGTGACTTGATCGACAGGGACTGAAATCGCGCGATAGCCTGGTTGTAACTTCAATGAGAGCGAGTAGCCACCTTCGGGTTCGGTAATGTCGGCTTTCGACAATATTGAGTCTTTGACGAGTTTGGTGCGTGCAAGCCCTGACATCGTGTGGTCGGCAGAAATATCTTCCGGTGCCACGTGGTCGATGTAGTTCTCTAACTCTTGCTGTGGAACTTCTTTCCATCGAAACGAGTTTGGCGTGTAGGTTTGGCCTATCTCAATCGTACGAGTTGGAACCAGCACTTTGACCGTTTGCTTAGCGGCTTGTTTAGAAGAGGTGGTCGCAGACTCGCTATTGGTTTGGCTCAACAGTAAAACGGACAATCCGAGCACCGAGCAAAATAACGACAGCAACATGAGTCGCTTAGCAGTCATAACTATTCCTTTAATTTACGGTAAACGGGCTTATTCTGATGTTTGAGCGTTTTTGAGCTGATCGACGACAGTTTGGTAAGCGCCAGTAATGGCTTCGGTTAGATCACCATTTTCGCCGCCTACAAAATTAAGCAAGACCACAGACATTGCTGCTGCGAGAATTGCGTATTCGATAGCGGCCGCGCCGCGCTGCTTTTTCTTGTTCAACATGTTGTTATTTCCTAGATGAAAGCAGCCTCAGTTGAGGCTGCTGTGATAATTAATAAAGGTGTCGTTAGTCTGCAACTAATCGATATAGATAAGCTGGTGAATGGGTCTCTATCAACACTTGCGTTTCCACCATCGTATTCATGTTCAAACCGACGAAACGGTTATATTGTGAGTCGGCAGCATCGCTGGTGATGTAGTAGTTATAGCTACCACCAGTTGCTTCGTTGAACTCAAATACTTCGTTATTAAGTGGTAATAATCTATACAGTTCAGCTTTTGTTGGGTAACGCCAATTGGCTTTTCCGCAAATACTCTTGGTATTTTGTGCTGTGATAAGAGGGGCAATATCTACGTATTTCTTGAAACGGCTACTATCACCTCGAGAGAAGAGTTGCCAAACCAAGTTGCTGTCTGTGTCTTGAGCACACACTGCATTTTGTCGGTTGGTTACTACCGTTCCTTGCGCATTTAGATACTGATAATTAGCAGACTTTTCTCTGAATAATCGAGCTAAGACGACTTTGTCTTCAGAACCATCGGTACGAGCTTTATCTAAGGTTTGGCTACTTTCTTTAGTGTCGTAACTTGTGATGTATTGTTGATCACCGCTTGCTGCACTAGACCAGTAATAAAACGTGGTTCCATTATCTAAATAAGATTTGTCGTATTCTGGCTTGAGTCCCAAGTAATTTGGAAATACGTCTGTATCCAAGGTCATTTTCGAATTTGAACCTTCGACAGCTTTGGTGTTAATCGACAGCAGCTGTGCTAAGTGCGGAACTTCCCAGTCACTAAAACCACACAGCTTGTTGTTATTAGTGCTAGCGAGTAGTTCGTTGCTGCCTAGTATGCTGGCGTATCCGGTCGCTGAAGCATCATAGGCAAGATCGTCAGCACCATGCGGTAGTCCATCTTTGAGCAGCGCCCATACTCGACGTTTTCCTGAAATTTTCGTGTCTTCAACACAGCGCCAACCTTGTTGATAGGTTGTGTCGCTTGTCAGGTAGTTTCCTAGTTCATCCAACTTGGCGAAGCGATTACTTACCATTGCGTTGGCTTGAGAAACACTAAACCCATTGTCTGCCGCTTGTTTTAGTCCATCTTTTGCTAACACCTTAGATTGAGCGAGATCGTGGAGTGTGGCTGTTGTGCTCATCTCTTTGATAAGTGTTTGATATAGAGCGATGAGCGAATCAAACTCAGAGCCAATTCCGTTGGTCGCTGTATTCAGTTGAGTAATAAAGTCAGCGACTTGCTCATATTGGCTCTCTAATACTGAAATGGCACTGTAGAGGTCCAAACTTGCTTGATGCAGCTCTGAAGCCAATGAAGCTGAGCCTATTGCGCTTGCGGCATCGGTTAGCATCACCGATTTTTTTTGGATGAACGCCATTTTTTGAGCAAACTTAGCGCCTTCTACCAGTGCATTTAACCCGTTCGAGTTTTGCTGTAGTTTGGCTGCTTTTTCTTTGTAAGCTTTTACTTTGGTAATGAACTCAAGGCTCTCCGTATCAGTGCGGCTTTGAGCAACCGATACTTGAAAGTCGTAAATGGTGAGTTTCGTGCTCACTGCACTCAGTTCGTCAAACCATGGTTTAGTAAAGGCCGCCAGTTCAACAGCTTTAGCTTGTGCTTGGGTTTCTAAAGTCGCGTAGCTTTGCGCTTTTTTCTGATTGTTTGCTAACCATGTTGTTAGGTAAGCCTCAGCCGCCTTTACTATTGAACTTTGTGTATTGAGTAGGGTTTCAACAGCAGTTGTTGAAGCATCAATGTGACTAACTAGCTGCGCTCCAGGCGGTAATTCCCATTTAGGGTATGCGTATTTTGAATAATATTGCTCAACAGATTCCTGGCCTTTGTTGATAGTGACAGCGACGCCATTTTTATCCGCTAATATATTCATTGACTGATTCGATACCAAGTAACCACCACTTCTTAGATTTGATGGCAGTGTTGCAGGATCTCGTTGCGATAGCGTAATCACTTCATTGGTGTCTGGAAGCGTCCAACCAGCGATATCACAATCATCCAGTTGTGCGACTTCATCGAAGACGGTATCGGTTTCTGAAGAGAATCGCTTCGTCCAAAACCTCGGTTCCCCTTGTCCTTTGTCATCGTATTCAGCAATACAATTTAGGGAGTAGGAATTCCATGAGCCACCGTAACCAAAATCAGCGGCTTGCGAACGGGTTTTCATCGGTACGAATTTTAATGCAGTGAAGCGACTACTAGCATCTGTAGCCCAAAGGGTGTCACTGACTGAATTGGAAACGCCTTCTTTTGCTTGTTTCTTTAGTCGAACTCCGACATTGGCTTTGTCATACGCTTCAGGGCCAATGAACTGTGGGTTCGAAATAGCAGGGTGCCAAGTGAGGCCTTGGTCATTGGTGAACTCATAGTATTCGGCTTCATCAAAGCGAACAGACTGGCCATCAACGTTGGCAGTTAAGTAGTCCCACTCAAAACCATTGGTCTTGATTTGGTTTGAGCCAGTGAAAGTGTTGGTTATCTCAGGCGATGTTGGTGCTGGAATCTCAAACACTTTGGTGAAGGCTTGTGTGGTTAATGCTGCTACGCCATGAGGCATGCCATTCGTCTTGTTTTGAGCGACGCGTATTTGAACCTCACCGATACTTTTGTCGATATTACCAATCACTACAGGCTTAGCGGTTACTTTTGTCCAAGTTGAACCGGAGTCGAGTGTGACTTCGAAGTGCTCGGGCTGAGTGAATTCGCCGAAGTATGTCCAATCGAGAGTATTATTTGTGTCGTTAACCACCAGATCCGCCGGGGCAATTGGTGCTGACGGACGAACATTAAACGCCATATCGTTCGTCAACTCTGAACCACTAGGGCGACCCGTAATCGGATCTCGTTTAACGCGTACTTGGATTGAATCAATAGCGTAAGCTTGGTCATTTAGCTGATATGGCTTTGTGGTAACGACTGTCCAACCTGTGTTAAGCGCATTGATCTCGTAATCCGTTACCTCTGAAAACCCGGTAACAAACGTCCAGTCAAATGTATCTAATCCGTCATGAGAGATTGGTGATGTCGGTGCGGCAGGCATACTAGGAGTAACAGAGTAGCCCTTGTCTGAACACAGCGCTTCGCCAGGATCATGTTGAGGATCGGTACCTGCTTTTACTCTTACACAGATTTGCCCTTTGGCAAACGTCTCATCTGGGATAGCCTGTGGGTTGCTAGTTACAGGGGTAAAAGTAATGCCTCTATCGAGAGAGTATTCGTAGAAATCACTTCCCGTAAATCCTTCAACGTCTGTCCATGCGAATGTGTTTTCTGCATCGTCAACAATCGGTGAGGTTGGTGCTATAGGTTGATTTTCTGAGCGAGTGAATACAGAGCTGATAACCAACGGAACTCCCGCGGGGCGGGCATCCAGTGCATTTGACTTAACGCGAACCGAAATCGTGTTTGCAGGAAGTGAAACATTGCCAACAAGATACGGCAGTGCGGTGACGTCCTGCCAACCATTACCTAGATTAATCTCGTAGAAAGATGGGTCGTTGTATCCATTAACCCAAAGCCAGTTGATCTGATTGGTGCTGTCGTTAGCAAATTCCAATACCGGTTTTACTGGTTGGATTGGGGTTACCGTCATCGATTGTTCTGATGCTGAACTTAATCCTGTTGGGTGACCTAGCGAGTCATCTTTGGCTACACGAACTTTTAGATGTCCAACTGGAATATCTAGATCTGGAATGTCTTGAGGCTTTTCAGTCGCTTTTGTCCAGCTTGAGCCGTTATCTAATGAATATTCATACAAACCTAGTTCATTAAACGAGTCGACAAATGCCCAATCAAATTGATTGATCGCGTTATTCACACTAATCCAGGCTGGAGCAGCAGGCACTGTCGTTAGCGTAAACGCTTTGTCTGAAAGCATGGACTTTCCGGCAGGGGTATTACGAACGTTAGACGCAGCAACTCGAACTTGAACGGCTCCTTTGTCGAACGCCAGTTTCCCTACAACAATCGGCTTACGAATTACCGTTGTCCAAGTCTTCCCTGAATCCAATGAATATTCGTAATCTGTGTTGTGAGTGAAGCCACGCACAAGCTGCCAATCGAAGGTGTCTGAGGCATCATTGACTTGACCGTGCTTAGGCGCTGGCGGCCTAGTGATGATTTCATTTCCATCGATGTCTTCTTGGGAAACTTTGAGTTGGTCTCGGTATTCCTTACCAAGTTGTTTCAATGCGCTATCGGTTCCTGATGCGCCATGAGACAGCAAATCGGTCTTGGCTTTAAATTCTGTTAAATCAAGCTCTGCCAGCTTGTACATAGATCCTTTTCGAGCATTTACTTGGTCGACACCTGCATCAACAGAGGCCATTTGTGCTTCTTGAAGTACGCGAGTAACACCGCGCGCAAACATGTGTACTTCACGGCTTTTGGTTGAGTTTGATGCGGAATAATCACCAACAGCCAGTTGTTTATCGATGCCTAAGTCGCTGGCTACAAGCTGGGTTGCTTCATCAAAACTGATTCCACTGGTTCTCGATACACTTGCAATGAGAGACGTCACGGGGCTAATCACGTCCGAATTGCTACTCGGTACTTCTAGCGTAAATCCGGATTCAATAGGCTGATTCGGTGAATCCATATCGATGGTTATACCGGCAACCGCTTCGACCAATATTGGGTATTGGGCGACATCATTGTCGACGTCTAGTTGGAATCGTCCTTCGGCGTCCGTAGTGGCAATTTCTCCATCAGCAGAATCACACATGGCATTGCTGTTTCTGTCTAAACAAACCTTCGCGTTGCGTAAATAACCATCCAAAGCTATGCCCGAAATATTCTGAGAACTTGGCTTAGTTTGTGACTGTTTGAGCTTCGGATCTGACTCTGCTCCGCCACAAGCAATCAGCATTGTGGAAACGAGTGAAACACTCATTAATTTGTATGGATTCCTTACCACCTGAACTCCAAATAATTTATAAATTACCCATAGGAAAGGCGGAGGATATTAATTTAAATGATAGTAATTATCAATATCATTTGATCTTTTATTTCGTTAAGTGATTTAATAGCAAAATAAAATACTATCAATAAAATCATGAACTAGGTGAATCGGTCGAAAAAATGCACAATAAATTCTTAATATGCAAATTGTCACTAGCAATATCTAGTGTCTTAATGGTCTCTGGATGTGGAGGTAGTTCTGATAGCGAAAACCCAGTTGGGTCTACGGCTTCAGGCTATGCATTTCTAGATTCATTAGTATGCGCTGATGCAGATCTGAATGGCGTATGCAGTGATCAAGAGAAACAGATTGCTGATGTTTCTGGGTACGCACAGCAAAGGCAATATGATGGTGCAATTTTGACTGCTTCTCCTGGTATGAAAGTGGTGACGCCTTTCACTAGTTTGATTCATAGCGAGATGATGTTTAACCCAACGGTAAGTAACGATGTAGAGCAAGCAAAGGCATCGCTTCAAAGTAAGTTAGGCGATCATGTTGGCATCAATTTTAGTGTGCTGGACTCAACTCATGGGTCTAAAGAACTATCAAATCTGTTGTTAAAATCACTGAAAAAGGCGCAAAGTGACGGTAAGCAGTCTTCTTATACCAATATTGCGCATGCTCTTGATTTGATGATAGAACATAAAACTTTGGACTTATCTAATATTGACGTTGCTGGTACGGTTTCTCGGCATCTACAAATTGAAGACTCTTTGGTTGTTCGCGGTTCACAATCAGTACCGCAATTGTCTGGTGCGAAGTCGATAGCTCTGAATCCAGCGAGCAGTCAGATTGTGTTTTTAACGGCTAATGATGTGGTTATGCAAATTGATAGCTCTTCACGCAATAAGCCGGTGACAATCAATGGTGACCCTGCATCTCAAGCGGTTTCTGGTCTGGTTAGTATCCGTTCGCACGACGACGATGATTATGACGACCATGACGATGATGACGATGATGACGATGATGACGATGATGACGATCACGGAGGTGGCACTGGAGGCGGAGAAATACCGGTAGATTCGAGTGAAATCATTCAGTTAGTTCCTGCGTTAAATGGTGTTCAGGCATACAAGGTTTACAAACCGACCGCTTACGTCTCACCCACATCGAGTGATATTTGTAATAGCCAAGGCGCTAATGGTGTTTTCCTCACAAGCCTCAATGGTTCGAATAATAACAATGTTGGCGTGAAGGCTTTTGCGATTGATACATACAGCAGTCGTAGTGGCGGTACGCTTCCACCCATTCCAAAACCTAATCCAGCCGTGCCGCCTAAATCGAGTGAGTCGTGCATCAATGATAACTTCGCAGCAGTGGTTCCTCTGTTACAAAGTGGCTCGTTACTGGCGATTAAAAATACCGGAAGCTCGATATACTCACAGCAAGAACTCAAATTGCTAAGTGCTAATAAGCTAGTAATGAAAAGCTGGAGTCACGCCTTGAAAGCTACCTCTTCGCAAGTCATGCCATCTTATGATGAAAGTGAAGCATTGGTTGTCTATAAGAATTACCTTTCAAACAGCAGCTTAGCGGCAGAAGTTATCGATACGGCTAACCTATCCACTAAGATGACGATTGATAAGTTAAACCTTAAAACAGCCAATATTGTCGTGAATCAACAGATATTGTTGGGGCTGGATAGTAATAAGGTTGAGTGGGTGTCTAACTCGATACAACAAACTGTACTTGGGGAGCTGACCGTTGATTCTGCTATTAGCAAGATAGCGACATCGCGAGACGGAAAAACCAGTGCGATTACCACAGCAAGTTCTCTTTATATCGTTGATAACATGACGAGAACCTTACTTGTAACAGAGTCTCTGAGTAACAATGCTATCAAGTCTTTGTATGTGTTAGAAGATAAGGTGATTGCGTTAACTTCTTCGGGTGCGGACTATTATCAGTTCCGAAATATCAGCGGCCCGGCTCTAAAAGTTGGCAGCCAACTGGTGACCAAAGAACTCCTCAAAAAGTGGGAAGACAGCGGCAATTCAAATTGGAGTTCAACCAACTTGGGTTACATTCTTTCTCAAACGGGCACGGAAAGTGAAATCTCCGATCAATTCAAAAACGTAAACCTCTCGTTTTCTCCGACCAATGCGACAACTTCAAGTGGCATCTCTGGTGTGCACGTCAGTGGCTTAGAACGAGGTGAATGGCTAACTTTTTATAAGGCGCTGTAAGCCTAATAGTTCAATGGAAGGGGAACATTTTTTGTTGAGCTTGGAAGTCAACTTATGTGTTTGGTTGACTTTTTTCCTTGCTACTAGTTCTATCTGAAATTAAAAGCGTGGTATTACTTAAGTGTTGTATTGCGCTTTTCTGTTTTAGATATTGCCTTTTTTGGTGTTCTTTGAACCTATTTACCTTATCGGAATTCAAGGTAAGTTGTTGTGTGAAATTTCCTCCTGATCTTTACTCCTCCCAAAGTTCTACTACATCCAATATGGTGTCTATATCATTATTATTTTTGTCCTCTTTATTCTCCAAAATGACGTATAAAGATGATGATATCTTATCCATGTTAGAAGTTTTGTCCGAAGAGAATACGAGGTTTTCGGCGTTTTTCAAGGTAGTTGTCATCATTCGCTTGTTTACTAAGCAGCTTCTCT
>NZ_JBFSTC010000068.1:0-28970 GCF_041466605.1 Vibrio sp. 10N.247.310.17
GGGGATTATCTGCTAACTGCAAGATCGTTCAAGTCTTCTTAAACGATCGGCATTAAACCGAAAGGTTGGCGTTTACAGTTATTACTTGGTGTTACTTAAACAGTCTTAAGCTTTCAGCGCTTTAAATGCGTTGATTAGACCGTTAGTAGAGCTGTCGTGAGACGTTACTTGAGCATCGTCTGCAAGCTCTGGAAGAATTTGGTTTGCTAGCTGCTTACCAAGTTCTACGCCCCATTGGTCGAAGCTGAAGATGTTCCAGATAACACCTTGAACGAAGATCTTGTGCTCGTACATCGCGATTAGGTTACCTAAAGAGCGAGGGTTGATTTGCTTAACAAGAATAGAGTTCGTTGGGCGGTTACCTTCAAATACTTTGAAAGGTACTAGCTCAGCAACTTCTTCAGCTGTTTTGCCTGCTGCTAGGAATTCAGCTTCTACTGTCTCTTTTGTCTTACCGAAAGCTAGCGCTTCAGTTTGAGCAAAGAAGTTAGACATTAGCTTCTGGTGGTGATCAGATGCTGGGTTGTGGCTGATAGCCGGAGCAATAAAGTCTGATGGGATCAGCTTAGTGCCTTGGTGAATCAGTTGGTAGAACGCGTGCTGACCGTTTGTACCAGGTTCACCCCAGATGATAGGGCCTGTTTGGTATTCTACTGGGTTACCTTCACGGTCAACGAATTTACCGTTAGATTCCATGTTACCTTGCTGGAAGTAAGCAGCAAAACGGTGCATGTATTGATCGTAAGGTAGGATTGCTTCTGACTCAGCGCCGTGGAAGTTGTTGTACCAAACACCAATTAACGCAAGGATCACTGGAATGTTGCTTTCAAATTCCGTTGAAGCAAAGTGGTTATCCATCTCATGTGCGCCATCGAGTAGCTCAGCGAAGTTATCGAAGCCGATAGATAGTGAGATAGAAAGACCGATCGCTGACCATAGTGAGTAACGACCGCCTACCCAATCCCAGAATTCGAACATGTTGTCAGTATCAATACCAAACTCAGCAACTGAAGCCGCGTTTGTTGATAGTGCTGCGAAGTGCTTAGCAACGTGTGCTGAGTCGCCCGCTTCAGCCAAGAACCAATCACGCGCAGAGTGTGCGTTCGTCATTGTTTCTTGAGTGGTAAATGTCTTAGATGCCACTAGGAACAGTGTTGTTTCTGGGTTAAGAGGCTTAAGTGTCTCAACGATGTGAGTGCCGTCTACGTTAGAAACAAAGTGCATGTTTAGGCGAGTTTTGTATGGCGTAAGTGCTTCAGTTACCATGTATGGACCAAGGTCTGAACCGCCGATACCGATGTTAACTACATCAGTGATCTCTTTACCTGTGTAACCTTTCCACTCACCAGAAACGATACGGTGTGTGAACAGTTCCATTTTTGCTAATACTGCATTCACTGCTGGCATTACGTCTTTGCCATCAACCATTACTGGCTTGTCGCTACGGTTACGTAACGCAGTGTGAAGAACTGAACGACCTTCAGTCTTGTTGATTGCATCACCGCCGAACATTGCTTCGATTGCAGACTTAACTTCAGTCTCGTTCGCAAGAGCAAATAGGTGCTGCATCGTTTCAGCGTCGATAAGGTTCTTAGAGTAATCCACTAAGATGTCTGAACCGAAACGAGTAGAAAAGCTCTCGAAACGCTTTGCATCTTGAGCAAATAGCTCTTTCATATTCATATCTTGAGCAGACTCAAAATGTGCAGTTAGAGCTTTCCACGCTTGTGTTTGCGTTGGGTTGATATTTTTCAACATGGTATCTATCCCGATGTTACTGTAGGTTTTATTCTAGACGTCACCAAAGTGATGAATAGAACCCCCGATTAGGCGAAAGTTTATATTTTTCTATGATGACCAAATCGCATCACCACTGAAAGATTCTTTGTAATTTTTTTTCACGACGTATTATGCCGCATATGAAGAGCGGTACCTTGAGATAAATCAGAATTAGATTTCCTGATAGCAGAATCGGTACTGACTCTAGCGCTCACATCATTAAATGTGAGCGAAAGCTGATAAATTCAAGTTCAAAAGATAGCGTTAAACCACTTTTTTTCCAAATACATTATAGAGGATGGCGTATGTGGATTCAGAAGACGATACACCTACACGCACAAAAACGTGGATTTCATCTCATCACTGATGAAATTGAACAACAGATATCCGATATCCATTCACTGTCTGTTGGTTTATTACATCTATTCATTCAGCATACTTCTGCTAGCCTTACGCTAAATGAGAACGCAGACCCGACCGTCCGCACCGATATGGAATCACACTTTAATAAGTTTGTGCCCGAACGAGCCCCCTACTACAAGCACACCTACGAAGGTGATGATGATATGCCCGCTCACATTAAAGCATCGACACTAGGCACCAGTGTGACAATTCCGATTACCAATGGTCGTTTAGCTTTGGGGACATGGCAGGGCATTTACTTAGGTGAACACCGAGATTGTGGTGGAAGCCGTACCGTTATTGCGACCATTCAAGGTGAGTAACGTTAAGTCATCAACAGTGAAATACCGCTTAACAAACATAATGGTAGAAAACAAAAAAGGGTGACACAGTTATGTGTCACCCTTTAAAAATATAAGAGAGTCGAGTTGGTAAAACCAGAATTAGAAAGGCTGGTTTATCATAACCCTAAAGGTCCCTTCATCACCGCCTCGCGCTAATTCAGCACGTACAACAATGCCTTCGACCTGGAAACGAACTGCGCCGCCTAGGCTCCATTTCATGTCTGTGTGCAGTGTTTTGATATCGTACTCATCAGCAACACGCCCGACTTCAGCAAACGCCACCCACTGCCACCAAGGTAAATCGTAGTAGTTAATCAGTGGGATATCGCCCAGTGGTTGCCAATCAGGAAGCACTCGATATTCCGCAGAGTAGTGAATAGCAGAACGACCGTGGTAACGGCCTCCGGTATAACCTCTTAAGCGATATAAGCCACCGAGTCGAGCTTGTTCTGTTTCGGGTGGACGAGCACAATCTTGCCCTGAACAGTTGCCCCACGTAGGTGTGTCAGCGGTATAGACATCAAATGCCACGACTTGTTGGTCGAACAAGTTCCCCAAAGGACCCAATGCAAAATACTGACTGTTTTGGAATGTCCACTTCAGCCATAAGTCATCGTTAGACCAACTTTCAGCGCCGGTAGTAAACTCAAGATTGGTATGAGACCCCTTGGTTGGGTTGCGTGTGCTATCACGGTTATCCCAATCAAACGCCAAACTAAAACCTGTCGCCTGTTCGCTATTGTTTAAGCCTTCTAGCTCACGAGCCGTATAGAAAGGCGTAAAGACAATCGAACTGACACCAGACTCTAATGGGGAAGCAAAGCTCACATCTTTGATAGGTTGGAAAGCCCCTAGCAAGCCATGCTCTGCAACATTGCCCCAAGGCAGCAGATACTTAAACTCAACCTGATAGTTTTCTTCTAAGCCGTCGGCAATGGTTTTATCATCAATGGATGAATCGTTATCGCCTTGAGAGCCAATGTAATACGGGTTTTCGTTAAAGAGAGCTTGGTACATCTGAGTACTGAACAACACGTTCTCAGACAGTGCGAAGTTAAAGGCTGATAAGAAACCGACGTAGCTGTCTTTATCTGAATAAAGCGCCATGCCAAACAGAGCAGCTTGAGGTTGCCAAACACCCTTTGCGACACCAGCAACCCCGAAGGTATTACCCATGGTTTCAGTACTAAAATAGAAAGGAACAAAGGCTGAATCTTTTTCTTCACTCACAACGGGAGAAGACAAGCTGACACCAAGTAATGCCATTGCAGACATTAACCAGTGTCGAGTCGTTCGTATGAACATCATTTACTTATAGGATCCATAGTTACTTCGCATTAGTTACTTCACATTAGCTACTTCACATACTCCATCGCAACACGCGAAGTCAGCTTAGTGACCAGCTCGTAAGCGATAGTGCCAATATGTTCTGCGACTTCTTCTGAAGGTAAATCTTTACCCCATAATGTTGCTTCATCACCGACTTTATCTGCCGCATCAGGGCCAAGGTCAACCGTTAGCATGTCCATTGATACACGTCCGGCGATCGGTACTTTTCGGCCGTTAACGAACACTGGAGTGCCGTTAGGAGCAGTGCGAGGATAACCATCACCATAACCTATCGCGATCACGCCAACCTTGGTATCTCGCTCACTGGTCCAGTTACCGCCATAACCCACACTTTCACCCGCTTTAACATCACGAACGGCTATCAGGTGCGAGGTCAAAGTCATTACAGGATAAAAGCCGAGGTCTTGCGCTGATTTATCAGCAAAAGGAGAAACACCGTAAGAGATAATTCCCGGGCGAACCCAGTCAAGGTGGCTGTCTGGCCAAGCTAATAGACCCGCAGAAGCAGCAAGTGAACGCTCACCTTCACAACCGTCGGTGAGCGATAAGAAAAGCTCGGTCTGTTCAACGGTGGTTGCTCTATCAAGTTCATCAGCACAACCGAAGTGGCTCATGTAGCGCAGAGGTTTAGCGACATTCGCACATTGATGTAAGCGCTCAACAAAGTTTTGGTATTGCTCAGGACGAGCACCTAGGCGATGCATACCACTGTCGACTTTTAGCCAAACCACAACAGGTGTTTCCAACTCTGCATTCTCTAGCGCGCTTAATTGCTCTTCGCAATGCACTACTGTTTGGATGTTATTGGTCACTAAGATTGGCAAATCGCCCGAAGAATAAAACCCTTCTAGCAACAAAATAGGTTTAACAATGCCACCAGCACGAAGCTGTAATGCTTCTTCAATACGCGCCACACCAAAAGCATCAGAGCTTTTTGAATGCTTGGCAATATGCAGTAAGCCATGTCCGTAGCCATTGGCTTTCACAACAGACATTACCTTGCAATGAGGAGCCTTCGACTTTATCTGGTTCAGGTTATGTTCAAGCGCGTTTAAGTCAATACTCGCCGTCGCTGCTTTCATGTAAGTCATTAGTGATTACTCATCATCAAATGCAGGACCTGCATAGTTATCAAATCGGGAGTGTTGACCTTGGAACGTAAGACGAACCGAACCGATCGGACCGTTACGTTGCTTACCAAGGATGATTTCAGCGATGCCTTTCAATGAACTATCTGGGTTATAAACCTCATCGCGATAGATAAACATGATTAAGTCGGCATCTTGCTCGATCGAACCTGATTCACGCAAATCCGAGTTAACTGGGCGCTTGTCAGCACGTTGCTCTAGGGAACGGTTAAGCTGAGAAAGTGCCACAACTGGTACGTTGAGCTCTTTTGCTAGTGCTTTCAATGAGCGAGAAATCTCGGCGATCTCTAGAGTACGGTTATCAGATAACGAAGGTACACGCATTAATTGAAGGTAATCTATCATGATCATAGAGATACCATCATGCTCACGAGCAATTCGTCGAGCTCGAGAACGTACTTCTGTTGGCGTTAGACCCGAGCTGTCATCGATATACATATTCTTCTTATCCATCAGAATACCCATACTCGACGAGATACGAGCCCAATCTTCATCGTCTAACTGACCGGTACGAATCTTGGTTTGGTCTACGCGAGAAAGTGATGCAAGCATACGCATCATCAGCTGTTCAGCTGGCATCTCTAGCGAGAAGATTAACACTGGCTTGTCTTGCTTCATCGCTGCGTTTTCACATAGGTTCATCGCAAACGTGGTTTTACCCATCGATGGACGCGCAGCAACAATGATTAAGTCAGAACCCTGAAGGCCTGCTGTCTTCTTATTGAGGTCGTTAAAGCCAGTATCGACACCAGTCACACCATCTTGTGGCGATTTATATAAGTTTTCGATACGTTCTAGCGTCTTCTCTAGAATGCTATCAACGTTTTGTGGACCTTCATTTTCACTTGCTCGGCCTTCGGCAATCGCGAAAACTTTACTCTCAGCAAGATCAACAAGTTCTTCCGATGTACGACCTTGAGGGTCATAACCAGAATCCGCAATTTCATTTGCCACACCAATCAGGCTACGCACCAATGCACGTTGTGCCACGATATCTGCATAGGCATTGATGTTTGCCGCACTTGGCGTATTTTTCGCTAGGTCAGCAAGGTAAGCAAAGCCACCCACTTCTTCAAGTTGCTCACGCAGCTCTAAATGTTCAGAGAGTGTAATAAGATCCAGAGGAGAGCTTTCTTCAAGGATATCCTTTACCGCTTCAAAGATCAGACGGTGAGGACGGCTATAAAAGTCTTTGGCCACAACCTTTTCGGCCACCGTATCCCAGCGTTCGTTATCCAATAACAAACCGCCAATAACAGATTGCTCAGCTTCTAATGAATGTGGCGGGACCTTGATGGCGTCCACCTGATCGTTGGCTGATTTCTGACTTTTGGTATCCACTATGACTACACTCAATAACTAATAATGATCGTTCATTATACCCAAGAACATCCGTTTGTAATCCGATCCTATGAGTTTGTTTTATTCTTCAGCAAGAATTTACCTATTGCTGACGGAATTAACCAAAGGTAGCATTACGATCCTTCCATTCATTCACTGTATAACTGAGGTATGCGTGTCCAAATTATTGGCTCTGAACACTGGTCTTCTAAGCTCTAGTCTTCTAAGCATCGGTCTCCTGAGCACTCCGTCGGCCTTAGCGGATGATGCTAAAGCCTCTGTTGATGCAATCCTCGACTCGATAGTGGTACCAGAACCTGCTGCTGAGCCGATCGTCGTTGCACCGACACCTGAAAAAGATATGGATATCGCACCGAGTGATTCGAGTGACACAGAACTGCCGAACCCACTGAATACTGAAGTCGAATTTGGATATCAGTCGCATACTGGTAATTCTGATTCTCGATCGCTGAATGCACGCCTGAACGGTGAGTACACGGCTGGCCGTCATAGAACCAGTGGCGAATGGAAATACTACAATCTCTACAAAGATGGCGAAGAAGATAAAAGGCAATCGACATATTCTGCTCAGAGTGACTACAAGTTAAGTCCGAAAACCTACCTCTATGGCAGCTTTAAAGGGGTCGATTCACGATACAGTGCTTATTTTAAGGACTACACCGTTTCTAGCGGTCTAGGTTATCAGTTTTCGAATACAGAAGAGTTTGTGTTGGAGGTCGAAGTGGGCCCGGGTTTTCGTTACCAAGAACCGAACCTTGATGAAATAGACGATGATGACATCATCTTCCCAGAGATCGTTGAAGAAGCGATTTTCCGTGGCAATGTAAATACATCATGGCAGGTATTGAAAAATTTGAAGCTCAAAGCCGATGTGACGTTGGTGTCTGGCCACAGCAACCTAAAATTTGATACTGAACTAGAAGCCATCAACGATATTACCGACAATATCGCACTAAAAATTGCTCACTCTCGACAGTACCACGACAAGGTACCTGAAGGGTTGAACAAAGAAGATTCCGTACTGTCTGTAAATCTACTTTTTCAATTCTAAATTTGAGAGCGGGTATAACGGTGTATCGATAAAGAACACCCTCGTTTTTTACTAAGTAAGCCCCTCCTCTCTAGTGCTTTCTACTCCTGCAATAGTCGCTGTTCCAAAAAGCTTAAAACTCATATTGTAGACATAAAAAAACACCAGCCGAAGCTGGTGTTTAAAACTTTCAAAAGAAAGAATTCGTCTTGGTACTGAAATTACTCAGCTGCAACGATAGCGATTTTCGCAGTAGCAAAAACTTCAGAGTGAAGTTGGATGCTTACTTCGAATTCGCCGATGTTACGTAGAGCGCCTTCAGGTAGGCGTACTTCGCTCTTAGCTACTGCAACACCTGCCGCTGTAATAGCGTCAGCGATGTCACGAGTACCGATAGAACCGAATAGTTTACCTTCGTCACCAGCTTTAGAAGCGATTGTAACGCCTTCTAGAGTGTTAACGCTCTCAGCGCGAGCTTCTGAAGCAGCTAGTTGCTCAGCAACTTTAGCTTCTAGTTCTGCACGACGAGTTTCGAACATAGCAACGTTGTCTTTAGTTGCCATAACTGCTTTACCCTGTGGGATAAGGAAGTTACGAGCGTAACCAGATTTAACGTTTACTTGGTCGCCAAGGCCACCTAGGTTACCGATCTTATCAAGTAGAATAACTTGCATTATCTTAGTCCTCTTAAACTATTATTAACTATTACCGATTACTGATGCTTGTCAGTGTACGGTAGTAGTGCTAGGTAACGAGAACGCTTGATAGCGCGAGCTAGCTGACGTTGGTATTTAGCACTTGTACCAGTGATACGGCTAGGTACAATTTTACCAGCTTCAGTGATGTAGTTTTTTAGAGTTGCTACGTCTTTGTAGTCAATCTCTTGTACGCCTTCTGCAGTAAAACGGCAGAATTTACGACGACGGAAGAAACGAGCCATGGGCTATCTCCTGATCTAAATTTAATAATGCGGTACTCACACGAACTTATAAATAAGTCTAAGCAAATGCTTGTAGTGAGAATACCTAAACGAGTTGAATAAAATTTAATGACCTAAAAGGCCAAAAAAGAATTACTCAGCAGCAGCTTCTGGCTTAGCTTCTTCTTCACGACGTGGTGCACGTTCTTCACGGTCATCACGACGAGGAGCACGCTCTGCACGCTCTTCTTTTTGCTTAAGCATGATAGATTGCTCAGTCACAGCGCCTTTAGTGCGCATGATCATGTTACGTAGAACTGCATCGTTAAAACGGAAAGCAGTTTCTAGCTCGTCCATCACTTCTTGGCCAGCTTCAACGTTCATAAGAACGTAGTGAGCTTTGTGAAGTTTGTTGATTGGGTAAGCCATTTGACGGCGGCCCCAGTCTTCTAGACGGTGGATAGTACCACCAGCTTCAGTGATTGAACCAGTGTAACGCTCGATCATGCCAGCAACTTGCTCGCTTTGATCAGGGTGAACCATGAATACGATTTCATAATGACGCATTTGGTTGCTCCTTACGGATTATTAGCTTCCACGAAAGGCTCGGTCGTCCAAGGGAAGCAAGGAACTAAAGAAAAATGACCGAGTTTTAAGGACGGCAAATATTATAGAAAGAACCCGGTATTGGCAAGCGGTATTTGGCTAATAATGAAACAGTTTTTCTTTCGCCATCTAGCCATCTGATAAACCAATGAGTTCTGCTACTGCAGCCTAAAAAGAAACGCTCACCAACAAGAGGCGAGCGTTAATAAATTCATAGACTTAAAGTCGTTTAACTCTTTATATAGCAAGTACCTCTAAACAACATAGAGGCACACAACTAAACCAAGCGTGACTGAGTCAAATGTTGCTGAACCTAGGTTTACTGAGCTAAACGCTGGCGTACCGCTTCGAACAGACAGATGCCCGATGCCACTGAAACGTTCAGGCTCGACACGCTACCAGCCATTGGGATCTTAATCAGATCATCACAGGTTTCACGCGTTAGACGACGCATACCGTCACCTTCAGCACCCATAACCACAGCAAGAGGGCCTGTTAACTTCGCTTGGTAGATATCATGCGTTGCTTCACCTGCGGTACCCACAAACCATACACCCTGCTCTTGCAGAGCACGCATTGTACGAGCGAGATTGGTTACACGTACTAGAGGAACGGTTTCAGCCGCACCACACGCTACCTTGCTTACCGTTGCCGTTAGCGGCGAAGAGCGGTCTTTCGGTACGATAACAGCAGCAACACCCGCGGCATCCGCATTACGCAGACAAGCACCTAGGTTGTGAGGGTCTGTTACGCCGTCTAGAACCAACAGCAGAGGCTGTTCGTGCTGCGCTAGGATATCGTCTAGGTGAGTTTCATTAAGCTGCTTAGCAGGCTTCACCTTAGCAATAAGACCTTGGTGATTCGCACCTTGTGCTTTTTCATCAAGCGGCTTACGACCCATTTGTTGAATCGATACGCCAAATTGCTGCAATTGATTCAGTAATGGAAGCAGGCGATCGTCTTGACGCCCTTTCAGTACATACGCTTCAATAAAGCGCGCTGGATCTTTTTCTAGTACGGCTTTCACCGCGTGAATACCGTAAATAAATTCGTTACTCATTGTCTCTGGTTACTCTTATTGCTCAGAGATGAATGAGACATCAAACCCGATGCACCCACCCCTGTGTTGTTTATTTCGAGAGTATGCGTCTTGCGCCTGATACTCTCGCATTAAAGTCTTTTCGCGTTAAAGCCATGTCACATTAAACTAGCGCTGCGCTAAACCTAATTAGCAAAGCGCCTTATTAAGCTTAAGACTTATTAACCTTAAGACTTATCAGCCTTTGGCTTACGACTTGCGGTACGCTTTTTCTTAGCTCGAGCTTTAGCAGCACCAGTTTTATTCGCTGGCTTTTTCTTCTTAGCTGAACTTTCGCTACTTCCATCAGGTCGCTTAGTTGGTTCAACTAAAGGCGTTGCAGGTACACCCGGCTTATTGCTCTTCACCGCTGAACGCTTCTTGCTTTTCGCCTTTTTCATCGCTTCAGCAGCACGCTTCTTGGCTGTTTTACCTTTACCACGCGGCTGACGATCGGTGTCTTCTAAATCAAAGTCGATTTGACGAGTTTCTAAGTTAACCGCAGAAACCTTCACTTTAACCGAATCACCCAAGCGGTAGATATTACCTGAGCTTTCACCAACCAGACGCTGACCAACAGCATCAAATTGGTAGTAGTCATTCGCTAGCGCAGAAATATGTACCAGACCATCGATGTGCAGTTCCGTTAGACGCACAAAGAAACCGAAGCCAGTCACGTTGGCAATCACGCCATCCATCACTTCGCCAACATGGTCTTGCATGTACTCACACTTCAGCCAGTCGTTCACTTCACGCGTAGCATCATCAGCACGACGCTCAGTCATTGAACACTGTTCGCCGTAGAAGTCCATATCATCGAAAGTGTAGTGGTAACCACCGGTTGGCGTCCAACGCTCGCTGTTACGACCTTCTTCTTTCGCAATAAGGTACTTAATCGCACGGTGCAATAGCAAATCTGGGTAACGACGAATTGGCGAGGTAAAGTGAGCATAGCGTTTAAGAGCTAGACCAAAGTGACCCGCGTTATCCGCGTTGTATACCGCTTGCTTCATTGAGCGCAGCAGCATAGTTTGGATTAATTCACGATCTTCACGTTCGTTAATCTGCTGCATCAGTTGTGCATAATCTACCGGAGAGGGCGACAGGCCACCTTCCAGCGTTAAACCTAGTTCACTTAAGAAACTCTTGAAGCCCATTAAGCGCTCTTCACCCGGAGTATCGTGAACACGGTATAGAGCAGGCTCTTTCGCTTTTTCTACGTAAGATGCCGATGCGATATTCGCAAGAATCATACATTCTTCGATGATCTTGTGTGCATCGTTACGGATTACTGGCTCAATACGGTCAATCTTACGATCCGCATTGAAGATAAACTTAGTTTCTACCGTTTCAAATTCAATCGCACCACGTTCGTCACGCGTTTTCTTAAGCACCTTATACATCTTATGAAGCTCTTCAAGATGTGGTACTTCTGGTTCGTAACGTTCACGTAACTCTTCATTGCCATCTAAGATCGCGCCTACTTTGTTATAAGTAAGACGAGCATGAGAATTCATGACTGCTTCATAGTGCTTGTAGCCTGACAGTTTACCTTTGTCTGAGATAGTCATCTCACACACCATACACAAACGGTCGACTTGAGGGTTCAATGAACACAAACCATTTGAAAGGACTTCTGGCAGCATTGGGACAACTTGTGACGGGAAGTATACCGAGTTACCACGGTTAATTGCTTCTTTGTCTAGCGCTGTCTCTGGGCGAACGTAGTAACTTACGTCAGCAATCGCTACCCATAGGCGCCAGCCGCCGCCTTTCTTCGCTTCACAGTAAACCGCATCATCGAAGTCACGCGCATCTTCACCATCGATAGTCACCAATGGCAATTTGCGTAGATCAACACGTCCTTCTTTTGCTTCTTCAGGAACATGCTCACCGAGGTTTACGATTTGCTTATCTACGGCTTCAGGCCACTCTTGCGGGATCTGGTGAGTACGGATCGCGATCTGCGTTTCCATACCCGGAGCCATATTCTCACCAAGAACTTCGGTCACTTTACCCATCATGTTACGAGAACGACCACCACGGTCCGTAATTTCAATCACAACCACATTACCCATTCGAGCACCGCCTTTATGCTCAGTTGGGATCTGGATGTCGTGACTGATACGCGAATCATCAGCAACCACATAAGAATGGCCGTACTCTAGGAAGAAGCGACCAACAAGTGGCGTTTTACGCTCTTCAAGCACACGAACCAAACGGCCTTCACGACGGCCACGCTTACTGTTGTCAGTAGGCTGAACCAATACGTAATCACCGTGCATGATAGTTTTCATCTGATGATGCGGCAGCACGATATCATTGTCTTTACCCACACTGCCGTCTGGGCGTACCCAACCATGACCGTCTTTATGACCAATCACAAAGCCTTTGATCAGTTCCATCTTCTCAGGCAATGCGTAACACTGACGACGGGTAAAGATAAGCTGTCCATCACGTTCCATTGCACGTAAACGACGACGCAGCCCTTCATATTGTTCCTCTCCAGCCAAACCCAAAGCTTCGAATAGATCGTTGCGGTTCATAGGAATATTCGCGTCTGTTAGAAACGAAATAATGAACTCACGGCTTGGTACTGGGTTTTCGTAATTTTTCGACTCTCGGTCGGCAAAAGGATCAACAGTGGTTGTCGCTGTCGTGTTTTCTGACATTGGTGTGTTTTTTGACATAGGCGGGCCTGCTTAAGCAAGGAAGGTATATTACCCCTAGTATATCTGATGCTAGAGGTAAGCTACAGATATGCTTTGGAAAAGCCTAAAATAACCTAAGATTGATACATATCTTCACTTTGTGAAACATCACTTCATAGACGCGGACTATCATCAAAATTTCAAGCAAACGATAAAACAAACGTTTGCGCCATGAATGAAATACACTATTATCCACACACTTTAACAACACCTGTTCTGAGTATTGATATGAAACTAAAACGCACCCTATTGGCTTCAGCGATGGCAAGCCTAGCTCTATTTCCATTTGCGAGTTCAGCAATGGAAAAAGCTGACCTGATGATAACCGATGCCATGGTTCTAACCATGAACCAAGAAAAAACGGTTTACGAGAGCGGCACTGTTGTGGTCAAAGACAACAAAATCATTGCGGTTGGCGATGCTTCACTAGAGAAGCAGTACCAAGCTAAACAAGTGCTAGACGTTGATGGCGATATCGTAATGCCAGGTCTCATCAATACTCATACTCACGTATCCATGACGGTTTTCCGTTCGTTGGCCGATGATGTACCTGATCGCTTACACCGCTACATCTTCCCACTTGAAGCTAAGTTAGTATCTCGCGATATGGTTCGTATAGGCGCTAACCTTGGTAACGTTGAAATGGTAAAAGGTGGCGTAACTACTTACGCTGATATGTACTACTTTGAAGACGAAGTCGCTAAAACTGTTGATAAAATTGGTATGCGCGCAGTATTAGGCGAAACAGTAATCAAATTCCCAGTGGCTGATGCAGCAAACGCGGAAGAAGGTATTAAATACGCATTGAACTTCATTGAAGAATATAAAGATCACCCGCGTATTACGCCTGCATTTGCTCCTCACGCCCCTTACACAAACACAACAGAAGTCCTTCAAAAAGTAGCAAAGCTTTCTCTAGAGCTTGATGTTCCAGTAATGATTCACTTAGCTGAATCTCATCGTGAAGAAGAAAAAATTGCAAAACGAGCTGAAGGTTTATCTCCGGTTCAATACATGGACAGCATTGGTGCACTAAACAAAAACTTAGTTGGCGCACACATGATCCTAGTAGACGATCATGATATCGAGCTAGTGAAAAAATCAGATATGGGCGTGGCTCACAACATGAGTGCCAACATCAAGTCAGCAAAAGGCGTGTCACCTGCGCTTAAGATGTATGACGAAAATGTACGTATCGGTTTAGGTACTGATGGCCCAATGTCTGGTAACACATTGAGCACCATTGATGAGTTCAACCAAGTCGCTAAGGTTCACAAATTGGTGAATAAAGATCGTGCTGCAATGCCGCCGATCAAAGTGATCGACATGGCAACAATGGGCGCAGCAAAAGCACTACACATGGAAGATAAGATCGGCTCTCTTGAAGCAGGCAAGCTAGCCGATATCATAGTGATCGACACCAAGGCTCCAAACATGGTTCCTGTGTACAACCCATACTCTGCATTAGTTTACTCAGCTAACTCGGGGAACGTTCGTCACACCATCGTTGATGGCAAGATCATCATGCAAGATCGCGACATGCTAACGGTCGATGAAGATCAAATTCGCCAAGAAGCACTCGATTTCACCAAAGTCGTTCGTAAGACGGTAATTGAATCTGGTGAAGTTGTTCAGTAACGTCATCGAATGAAATAAACGGCTTTCCGTTCAGATCAAAAAAGGCCTCATAGGTATTTACCTATGAGGCCTTTTTATATCGATATCTTTCTCGATCAAAATAGATGGTTAACGAGTGCAGTCGTTAACCATCAACCTTAATTAATAATTGTAATTACCAGAACACGTCTCGACGTTTTGCTCGAGCGATAATGTTGTCTGGCATTCTCCGCTCCAAACCGCTTCGAAGCACAGTTATACGCTTATGTTGCCTTTGATCCGCTGTCACCGAGTTGTATAACCAGCGATAAGCATCTTCATAATCTAACGGGCTACCGTAATCACGTAGCAAGAGTTCCGCTAGGTGGATACTTGCACTTAAGTTACCCATCGAGGCGGCTTCACGTAAATACGGGATCGCACGCTCTTTGTCTTGTTGCACCAAAGTGCCAAGAGAATAATAACGTCCTAACTGCTCGAGTGCCGCTGGTAAACCTTGATGTGCCGCGTTTTCCATATAGTAAAGGCCAAGCTCTACATCTTGCGGAACACACACACCCCAAGCCAACATATCACCGTATAAAAACTCATAAGAAGGCAAGCTAATACGCGTTGCACGAGCAACGATATCTTCAACTAACTGGCACTTATCAGCTTTCACTCGCTCTAGGTGTTGATTATTCTCGATTAAATTAATCAGTTCAGCTTCTGTATATATTGGAACGGGCTCTCCCACATCAGCCAAATCTGCATGACTCAAGGGTGAGCTCAGCGCCACTATCAATGAAGCTGCTACAATTCGTAGCTTCATACCTGCACTCTATTATCTGTCGTTAAAGCTATCTATTGAGGGCAGCAGACGATTTCTGCACGCACCAAAATAGGGTGAACTTCACTTTCCATGATATCTGTATCGGCAATAACCTTGACGGCTTTAGACAAAACTTGCCGCTAATGGGCAATATTTTGCCATATGGCGTTCAAAAGATCATCACGAGCGGCTTAGTTTTCAAATTGCAGGTATTAAAAAGCCGACTTAACAAAGTCGGCTTTTAGAAAACTATTTCATTATCAAAGTACTTTAATTACCTCAGTACGCTTCGTGCTGTGGTAATCACTCAACTGGGCATTATGCGCCGTATGGGTGAACCTTGATGATAGTTTCGTTACGATCTGGGCCAGTTGATACGATATCAATTGGAACGCCAGTTAGGTCTTCGATACGCTTGATGTAATCTAGAGCAGCTTGTGGAAGCGCGTCGATAGATTTAGCACCAAATGTGTTTTCAGACCAACCAGGCATTGTTTCGTAGATTGGCGTCGCTTCTTCGAATGACTCAGCAGCCATTGGAGAAACTTCTAGGATAGAACCATCTTTCATCTTGTAACCAGTACAGATTTTTAGTTCTTCTAGGCCATCTAGAACGTCTAGTTTAGTTAGACACATACCAGATAGAGAGTTGATTTGGATTGCACGACGCATAGCAACAGCATCGAACCAACCAGTACGACGTAGACGACCAGTAGTTGCGCCAAACTCGTGACCAACATCGCCTAGGTGCTTACCGACTGGATCTTGCTTCTCAAGGCCATCGTATAGCTCAGTTGGGAATGGACCTGAACCAACACGAGTACAGTAAGCCTTAGTAATACCAAGGATGTAACCGATGTGACGAGGACCGAAACCAGAACCTGCAGCAACACCACCAGCAGTCGTGTTAGAAGACGTTACGTATGGGTAAGTACCGTGGTCGATATCTAGTAGCGTACCTTGAGCACCTTCAAACATGATCTTGTCGCCGCGCTTACGTGCTGCGTCTAGTTCGTCAGTTACGTCGATAACCATCGCAGTTAACATGTCTGCGTAGCTCATCGCTTGCTCAAGTACTTCTTCGTAGCTTACTGTTTCAGCTTTGTAGAAGTGCTCTAGTTGGAAGTTGTGGAATTCCATAACTTCTTTTAGCTTCTCAGCAAATGCTTCTTTATCGAAAAGGTCGCCAACGCGTAGACCGCGACGAGCAACTTTATCTTCGTAAGCAGGACCGATACCACGACCTGTTGTACCGATAGCTTTAGCGCCACGAGCGATTTCACGCGCGTTGTCGATTGCAATGTGGTACGGAAGAATTAGAGGACAAGCTTCAGAGATGAAAAGACGCTCACGCACTGGGATACCGCGTTCTTCAAGAGGCTTCATCTCTTTAAGAAGTGCGTCAGGCGATAATACAACACCGTTACCAATAACACATTTAACGTTATTGCGTAGGATGCCTGATGGAATTAAGTGAAGAACGGTTTTTTCACCGTCAATTACAAGTGTGTGACCTGCATTGTGACCGCCTTGGTAGCGAACCACGTATTTTGCATCTTCAGTTAAAAGGTCAACGATTTTACCTTTACCTTCATCACCCCATTGGGTGCCTAGAACGACTACGTTATTTCCCATCTTTCCAATTTCTGTTGCTAATTAAAAATGGATTCTAGCACTGAATCACACTTCTTGCAGTCACTTTTTGTTCATAAACGTTAACGCTGTACAAAAATAAACCAGCGATAACTGAGGGCGAATGTGTAAAGATGCTGATATCATTGCATTTTATAGACAAAAGGCAGAACCATGTCTCAATCAATTTGGCTCGCTATTGGGCTCGTTCTTATCGCTGAAGGGCTCGGCCCCTTGATTGCACCTAATGGCTGGAGAAACATGGTCGCGCAACTGAGCGAGCAACCAGACACCCAACTGCGCCGTATTGGCGGTTGTCTTGTGGTGGCTGGTGCCGTTATCGCTTTCATGACCTACCGTTAGGTTTTCTCAAAGTACGGAGCTGTCACTACGACTTCCCTCGAAGATTCAATGGTCACCTGCAGTCTTCTACGAATAGAAAACAAAAAGGCTCCCATTATGGGAGCCTTTTGATTTTTAGGTACTTCGCTAATTTAATGAATTAACGAATCAGCTTATTTTGCTGGAGCACCGCTTGCTTGATTCATGTATTGGAAGAAGTCTGTCTTCGGATCCAGTACTAGAATGTCGCTCTTGTCGCTAAATGATGTCTCATAAGCTTGCAATGAACGCATGAAGCCGTAGAACTCAGCATCTTTGCTGAACGCATCAGAGTAGATCTTCGCTGCTTCTGCATCCGCATCACCACGAGTGATTCGAGCTGTACGGTCAGCTTCAGCAAGAACTGTTGCCACTTCTAGCTCAGCTTGAGCACGGATAACTTCCGCTTTCTCACGACCTTGAGAACGGTGTCTACGAGCAACCGACTCACGTTCTGCACGCATACGACGGTAGATAGATTCACTGATTTCGTCAGGAAGGTTAATCTTCTTCATACGGAAATCAACAACTTCAACACCTAAATCAGCCATCGCACTTTCTGCCGTTCCAGACAAAACGTTTTCCATGATCTTATCGCGTTCGCCATCAACTTCTAGTGCTTCTGCAGCCGCTACCGTTGTGACGACTTCGCTATCAGCAGAGTCTGGCAGGATGTCCTTATTACGAGGACCTGACACGATTTGCTTAATTTCACGAGAACCAATTTCAGAACGAAGAACATCTGTCACTTTACGCTCAAGAAGTGCTTCTGCCGTCATGATATTACCGCCACCGGTACTCAGATAGAAACGTCCAAAATCAGCAATACGCCATTTTGCGTAAGTATCAATTAGAACGTCTTTTTTCTCTGATGTTACGAAACGGTCAGAACGGCCATCCATCGTTTGAATACGAGCATCAAGTACTTTTACGCGATCAAACATCGGTAGTTTAAAGTGCAGACCTGGTTCATAGATTCGTGATACGCCGTTGTCGTCGAGAACTCGACCAAAACGAATTACCATGCCACGCTCGCCTTCTTGAATCACAAACAGTGACATCAATAGAAGAGCAATCGTCACAACTAATACAGGGATCATTAATTTACGCATTATTAGTATCTCCCTTGGCGTGAACTGTCTGAACGAGTTTGAGTGCTAGGCTTAGGATCCGCTTGAGTTTCTAACTCAATTTGATCGTAAGTTGATGATGCTTTTGCAGGGCGAGTGCCCGACTGAGAACCACCTTGTGCGCCTAGCTTATCAATTGGTAGGTATAGCAAGTTACCGCTTGATTCAGAATCAATCAGGACTTTCGATGTGCTTGAGTACACTTTTTCCATTGTATCTAGGTACATACGGTTACGTGTTACTTCAGGAGCAGCTTGGTATTCAGGTAGCAGTTTCTCGAATTGAGCAACTTGACCTAGAGCACCATTAACTGTGCGCTCTGAGTAACCTACCGCTTCTTTCTTCAAACGCTCAGCTCGACCTGTTGCTTTTGGAAGAATGTCATTTCGGTAAGCTTCTGCTTCACGTTCAAAACGCTCTTCATCCTCACGAGCCGCGATAGCATCATCAAATGCATCTTTCACTTGCTCTGGTGGACGTGCTGACTGGAAGTTCACGTCAACAATCAGAATACCCATGTCGTAGCTATCAATAATACGGTTCAACGTTTCTTGAGTGCTTTGACGAATCTGCTGACGACCACTTGTCAAGATACTATCCATTAGTGAGTCACCAATTACCGCACGAAGCGCTGAATCGGTTGCTTGGCGTAAACTGTCGTCTGCATTCGTTACACGATACAAGTATTTGTATGGGTCAGAAACACGGTATTGAACACCCATTTCAACGGTCACAACGTTTTCATCTTTCGTTAGCATGGTGCCAGCAGCACGTAGAGAACGAATCGCTTGAACGTTTACCAGTTGCTCATCTTTGATTTCATCGATAAAGCGTGGGTGCCAGTTAAGACCAGGTTCCTCGATACGGTCGAACTGACCCAGTCGAAGTACTACTGCTCTTTCTGCTTCGCCAACGGTATAGAAACCAGCGAAGAACCAGATAGCAATCGCAATGACAGCAATGACACCAAAGCCAATCGCACCGCCACCACCAATAGATGGCCCGTTACCGTTGCCACCTTTTTTACCAAACTTGCCACCTAACTTTTGACTTAGTTTACTAAACACTTCGTCTAAGTCTGGCGGTCCTTGATCTCGGCCGCCGCGATTATTGTTCTTACCCCAAGGGTCGTTATCGCGGCCGTTATTATCGCCGTTGTTGTTATTTCCAGGCTCATTCCACGCCATTAGAAAGCTCCATCATTTGATATGACGTTATACTGTAGCAGTCTCTTTGGTAACGATAAAGCCACCTAAGAGCGCCCCTTCTCTTTTTTCAAGTTTAGACCAATCTATTTGTTGCATTCGGATATCTATCAACAAGTTACCATTTTCATCATACTCTTCTTGTTGAATACATTTCATCTCAAAGAATAAGCTACGAATACGGCCCTGATGTTGATGTGGAATACACAATCGGAATTGAACCATTTGACTTGCTAAACGCTCAGTTAAAGCTTCAAACAGCAGTTCAATGCCTTCTCCTTCCATTGCAGAAACCCAAACAGCGCGAGGTGCGCCCTCTTCGTCTCTTTCAATTCGAGGTTTTTGGTCTTCCATGCAGTCAATTTTGTTCATGACTACAAGGGTTGGCACTTCATGAGCATCGATTTCTTCTAATACTTCATGAACAGCCTGAATGTTCTCACGAAAGCGGTCATCACTGGCATCAACAACATGTAACAAAATGTCAGCTTCCTGCGTCTCTTGTAACGTAGCCTTGAACGCAGCGACCAAGTCGTGTGGTAGATGACGGATAAAACCTACGGTATCTGCGAGAATTGCAGGCCCGACATCTGCCAAATCAATCTTACGTAGTGTTGGGTCTAAGGTTGCAAACAGTTGGTCTGCCGCATAAACACCAGCACTTGTGATGCGATTGAAAAGTGTTGATTTCCCCGCGTTGGTATAACCAACCAAAGAAATTGTTGGGATTTCAGCTCGATTACGAGCACGTCGTCCTTGTTCACGCTGCTTAGCGACTTTCGCTAAACGACGTAATATTGCCTTTATACGGTCACGCAACAAACGTCGATCGGTTTCCAGTTGAGTTTCACCTGGACCACGAAGACCAATACCACCTTTCTGCCTTTCAAGGTGAGTCCAACCACGAATCAATCGAGTAGAGATATGACGAAGCTGAGCGAGCTCAACTTGTAGCTTACCTTCATGAGTTCGCGCACGTTGTGCAAAGATATCTAAGATCAAACCCGTGCGATCAATCACACGACATTTACACAATTGCTCGAGGTTGCGCTCTTGGGCAGGAGAGAGGGAGTGGTTAAAAATCACAATTTCAGCACCGGTCAGCTGAACAGCTTGTGCGATTTCTAGGGCTTTACCTTCTCCAACGTAGTATTTAGGGAGTGGGGATTGTCGGCTACCAGTAATCACTTGTAGCGTTTCTACCCCCGCTGAGGAGACCAGCATTTCACACTCGCTTAGGTCTTCCCATTCTCCCTCTTGCGTGAAGTTGATATGAACAAGTACGGCTCGCTCGCCGGATTCATAACGGTCAAACAAGCAACCAACTCCTTATTACAGCGCAAGCTGTATCAATTGAACGATTAATCTTCAGTCTTCTCAGGACGATCAGATGGCGCGCGTTGTTGCTCGCCGCTGTGGTGACTCACTGCACGAGCAGGAACCACAGTAGAAATCGCATGCTTGTAAACCATTTGGTTTACTGTGTTCTTCAATAAGATCACGAATTGATCGAAAGACTCGATCTGACCTTGCAGCTTGATGCCGTTAACAAGATAGATAGAGACTGGAATGCGCTCACGACGGAGTGCATTTAGGAATGGGTCTTGTAGCGATTGCCCCTTAGCCATTTTATTTTCCTTATTTATATTTTGTTGTAATTATTTAGCTAGTGGTGCACAAAAAGGTGCGGCCTTTGCATCTGAGCTAAACGAATAAAAAAACTCCGTTGTTATTGAAAGGCTGTGATTTTTAAAAGCCTCAACAACTGATCCTTTCCAGAGTATATTCACGCAAAAGCGATCACATTATACACAGCAATACTAATCAGATGCTATTGCATCTGAAAGAGTTTCTAACGCCTGTTCAATGTTTTCGCTATCCAACCAAGTTAAATCATCCCAACTGCGTAACCAGGTGATTTGTCGCTTGGCCAATTGACGGGTTGCGCAGACACCACGGAAAACCGCTTCGTCTAAATCGCAATTCCCATCTAAATAATCCCACATCTGCCTATAACCAACGCATCGGATCGATGGCAGTTCAGGGTGAAGATCTTCTCTGGCGTACAACGCTTTCATTTCATCTTCAAATCCCGCTTCTATCATCTTCTCGAAACGCAGCTCAATGCGGCGATGGAGTTCTTTCCTTTCCTTGGGAGCTATTGCAAATTGTTTTACACGAAATGGCAGGCTATCGCCTTTCGTTTGAGTTAGCTCTGTTAATGTTTTACCCGAAATTCGATAAACTTCCAATGCCCTTGAAAGCCTTTGTGGATCATTTGGGTGTATTCTTTCAGCGGATACGGGATCTATCTCTCTTAATTGATCATGCAATGCCTGCCAACCCTGTTCAATAGACTCCGCTTCAATCTGCTTACGAATCTCTTGATCCGCGGCGGGTAGTGGCGATAAACCTTCCAACAATGCCTTGTAGTAAAGCATTGTGCCACCAACAAGTAGCGGGATTTTACCTTCCGCTACAATCTTATTCATTTCACTGATCGCATCACGACGAAAGTCAGCCGCAGAATACGCTTCGCTTGGATCGAGAATATCAATCAAGCGATGAGGCGCGAGCGCGAGCTCTCCTGCATCCGGCTTAGCAGTACCAATATCCATGTCTTTGTAGATTAGCGCCGAATCGACACTGATGATCTCTACCGGGTATTTCTGACGCAAGCGGATAGCTAAATCTGTTTTTCCTGATGCCGTTGGGCCCATTAAAAACAACGCTAAAGGTAATTTTTCAGTCATGATATTTTGTATTTATTTCTCTGTTAGAGCTCTTAATTAAAAGGCTTCATGTCGCGATACACTTGTCTACTAAGAAAAGCCTCATCGCAACAGTTAAATCGTAAACAGCCGAAGCCGTAAATAAGCTTAATTTATCTAAAACTCAGCTGTGAAAATTCACCTGCAAACTAAGCCATAAAAGCAGCGATGGTTGCAGAAAAGTCGATAGGATTAACAAATTCGGGATCATCTAATGGAAGTAGACCATGCCAAAGTTGCTCAAGTTCCCCAACTAGTTGAACCGCTTCAGATAAAGTGTAGTCGTTTTTTACTTGTGCTGTCTGAATCCCGATCCAGTTAACCAGTAATGGTAACGTATCGCTAGAAAAGCTATGGCCTTGAGTTTCCGAGGCCTGAGCGTTTATTGAAGCCGCGTAAGATAACAGATCTGGGATCAAAATTTGTAAGTTTTGCTGCCTCAAAGGAGAAGGCACTCCCATCACCATTATCGCTTCGTTATTCCTAGCTTTAAGCTCGATACCAAGCACAGACAGTATTGGACTTAGCGCCTTAGCGACATCGACTAAATCAGCGCCTAATTTGATGGATAAAGGCACTAATAATGGTTGGCTCTTTAACTCGCCATCACGCGTATCAAGCTGGCCAACAACACGCAATAACTCAGCCTTAGCCAAAGAAACCAACACACTGCCGTTCTTATTACCCATCACCAAATACTGACGTTCCACAATCGAGACCGCTTTGCCCAAGTCCGTCACAGGTACTCTTGGCTTTAAATGAACAGGATTCTGTTGAGCAGACTTAGCTTCTTTATTTTCTAAGTTGTCTCTGGTTTCTACGGGTGCCACATGCTCGTGAGGTGAGTATGGTTCTCCAACTTGGTCATCAAAATCTGGCGTTTTCAGAAGCTCTTTATAGGCCTTCACTTCTCGCTTAGATGGAGCAGGCTCACCATGATGTTGGTGCGGCTCTTTTTCTTTTTTAGGTTCAGGTCGAGACTCTATCCACTCTTGGCGAGGCGAGCCTGTAAAACTGGTTTCGCGATCCGACGAGCCTCTGCTAGACGATGAACCTCGGTTAGCTGGTGAGCTATAACGCTGCCCACCATCATTAACGCTGTGCTGAGGGTTATCATAAACCTGTTCAGATTCGGCTTTTCTTGGGTAGGCTGGCGTTTGCTCAATAGCATATCTTTCACTATCAGATACTTGAGGTTGTTCTGAACTGCTCGGCATTATGCTTTCAGGCTCTGAGAAACTGGCAATCTCTCCGATACCCGGATTCGAGCTACCTTGCTGATGATGCATCACTTCTGACTGATGAAACGCAGACTGCTTGATCGGTGCTGCATCAATTTGTTTGCTTTGGGCTAAGCCATCACTCAAGGCTTGGTAGATGAAGTCGTGTACAAGGCGGGCTTGATGAAAACGCACTTCATGTTTTGCAGGATGAACATTCACGTCCACCTGATGTGGGTCTAGCTCGATGAACAACACATACGTAGCGAATTGGTCGGGGCGCAAGCTAGTTTCGTAGCTTTGACGAATCGCATGGTTGATGAGCTTGTCACGCATCATACGACCATTCACATAACAGTATTGCAGATCGCTTTGTTGTCTTGCTCCTTCAGGCGTGGTGATCCAGCCATGAAGTTTTAAGCCTTGATGCTCAAGTTCGATCTTAAGCATATGGCGAACAAAAGGATTGCCACATACAGCTGCGATGCGCTTTTCGGCTTGAACTTGTGTTTTTGCAGCGCGGTACTGACGAATCATTTTACCGTTATGACGAAGGTTAATCGTCACATCAAAACGGCTCAATGCAATGCGTTTAAGCAGCTCATCGATATGCGTGAATTCAGTTTTCTCGGTGCGTAAGAATTTACGTCGTGCCGGAGTATTGAAGAACAGATCCAATACCTCAACCGAGGTGCCAATGGGATGCGCTGCTGGCTGCAGTTTCACCTGCATATCACGACCTTCACTATGTGCAGCCCAAGCTTGATCCTGAGTCGTAGGGCGTGAAGTCATAGTTAGGCGCGCAACAGAGCTAATACTCGCCAGAGCTTCACCTCGGAAACCTAGGCTGACGATCGCTTCAAGGTCATCAAGAGTATGAATTTTAGAGGTAGCATGACGGCTTAATGCCAAGGCAAGCTCATCTTTAACAATGCCCTTGCCGTTGTCACGAACACGGATCATCTTAGCGCCACCTTTCTCGATATCGATATCGATACGTGTCGCACCAGAATCCAAACTGTTCTCAACCAACTCTTTCACAACAGAAGCAGGTCTTTCTACCACTTCACCCGCTGCGATTTGGTTAGCTAGCCGAGCTGGCAGTATTTTGATCGTCATATGTATAGCTACCTTACTGCCATTTATAGAAGCACCTCTCGCGTTTGAGATTGCTTCTATGTTCTAAACATTACTTCAACATTAGCCAACTATTTGTGCGGAATAATCAGCACTTGGCCAATGGCCAACTCATCGGAACGTAGTTTGTTTGCTTGACGGATACTGTTGACGCTCACGCCATATTTCGAAGCAATCTTGCCAAGATAATCACCTCTTGCGACTTTATGTTTACGTAGAGGTATATCTTTTACTTCAACCGTAATACGTAACTTTTGGCCTACTCTCACGGTTTCTGATTTCAAGCGGTTCTCACGTTTAATGCTTGCTACCGATACTTTGTAACGGCTAGCTATCTTGCCTAAGTACTCTCCAGACTTAACCGTGTGTGTCAGCGTTTTACGGCTTGTTGTGGTAGCCGCTTGTGAACCCGAGCTTGGAATTTTTAGAATTTGCCCTACCGCTAAGCTCGTCGACTTCAAACCATTCAACTTCAATAATGCTTGTGTAGACGAGCCGTACCTCTTCGCAATCACAGACAATGATTCACCACGCTGTACTTTGTGCTGACTGGTAGAGTTAGAAGATGCCGCCGCGTTAGAAATAACAATCCCTTCTGGTGGATTCGCTTTCAAATATTTAACGACCGCTTTGGTCACAGCCCGCGCAAGTTTGTCTTGATGCGAACGTTGGAAAAGAAGCTTCTCTTCGGTCGGATTCGAAATAAAGCCCGTTTCTACAAGTACCGATGGAATTTGTGGTGAACGTAACACTGCCAAGCTGGTGTTAATCGGCTTACTGTTATGCAGTTTTGCGACCTTACCCATTTCAGAGAGAATGGTCGTTGCCAGTTTGTAGCCCTCTTTTTGAGAGTGGCTAAACTGCAAATCAAGCAGGGTTTGGTTGACGTTTTTATCTGCAATATTGCCAGTAAACGCAGCACCGCTGCCGCCCAGCAATTCTGACTGCTTCTCTTTGTTCTCAATCCAACGGGAAATCTCAGTATTTGCCCGTCGAGTATTCAACACGAACACCGAACCACCTCTTGGTTGAGGCGTCGTAAAGGCATCGGCGTGAATAGAGATCAAGAGGTGTGCTTCGTTCTCACGAGCAATTGCAACACGTCTGTTCAGGTTTACAAAGTAATCAGCATTACGTGTTAAACGCGTTTTGATTCCCGGAACTGCATTCAACTGCGCAGCGATCTTTTTCGAAATACTAAGAGTCGCATTCTTCTCATATTTACGAGATGGGCCAATGGAACCAGGGTCTTCACCACCGTGGCCTGGGTCAATCACAATCAGAACATCACGCTGACGCTTAACTTGATTGAGGTTCTTACTCACTGTTGGCTTAGTCGGCGTTGATGTTGCTTTGCCTTTACTTGCCGCACCATGAGGCAAATCGATCACCAAGCGATGTCCGTACTGACCACCAGGAGTCGGACTGAGTTTAAACAACTCTGCTTTAGACGACTTCTTTAACTCAAAAACCAAGCGATAGGTGTTTTTGTCTGGCGGTGAGCTTTTACGAATCTTAGATAGAACGGGGCTGTCTTTCACCACGACCGGTAACTTAGTTGCAAGGTTGGTCTTTTTTAAATCAACAACCAAGCGACTCGGGCTACTCAGGGTGAAATAGCTGAAATCCGCTTCTGATTTTAAATCGATAACCACACGAGTTTCTTCTGGAGAAGGCCAAACCCTTAAACTCTTTAGTGAGTTTGCAGAAACAAGTGAAGAAAACAGTATAGAAAAAACAGCAGCCAACATAGCTACTGCTGAAATAAGGCGTCTAGAAATCAACATAACTCCAACTGACTAAGTAAGCGCTGTCCGTATTCACTGTTAGCGGTTAAAGAAACAATGCGGTGATCGTCTTGGTAACGAATATCAATATCCAAATCTGCTTCTGGTAGCATTCCATAACCTTTCTCTGGCCATTCAACCAAACAGATAGCATCTGGCGTGAAGTAGTCACGAATCCCCATAAACTCTAATTCTTCAGGATCGGCTAGGCGATAAAGATCAAAATGGTACACCTGCCAATCGGCAAGTTGATAAGGTTCAACTAGAGTATACGTTGGGCTCTTTACATTTCCTTGATGGCCAAGTGCTTTTACAAAACCACGACTGAAGGTCGTTTTACCTGCGCCAAGATCACCATGCAGATAAATAGTTGTCTGCTGTGAGCAAAGATTAGAAAGCTCCGTTCCTAATTGAATCGTTGCTTGTTCATCTTTCAAAGTAAATTGTTTCGTGCTCATGAATACGTTCTCTAAAAATCGATCGTTGACTATATAAAAATCAAAAGAACAAGAATAGTAAACCGTGATGCTTTTGGGAGACAAGCACTCAAGTGTAAGTTCTATGAAAAATACTGATCAAAACACGTCTGTTCTGGTCAATACCACTAAGATCCGTTAAGATCCGCCCCCATTTTTGCCGAACCTAATTTTAATTAGCCTTATCTCTAATTGTAAAACAGAGAAAATAAGAATTAAGAATTAAGCCATGAATCTAGACCATCTTGCTGAAAAAATTAAAATCTGGGGAAAAGAACTAGGCTTTCAAAAAGTTGGCATCTGCGATGTTGATTTAAGTGAACATGAAGCCCCTCTTCAAGCATGGCTAGATGCTGGCAACCACGGCGAAATGGATTGGATGGCTCGACATGGGATGATGCGTGCTCGTCCCAATGAACTTCACCCAGGCACCATTCGAGTGATCAGCGCCCGAATGAACTATCTACCACCAGAAGCTCAGTTTGCCTCTAACCTAAGCGATACCACTCAAGGTTATATCAGCCGTTATTCTTTAGGCCGCGATTATCACAAATTGTTCCGCAACCAGTTGAAAAAGCTGGGACAAAGAATCGAGAAGGAAGTCGAAGGTTTAGACTCACGTCCTTTCGTGGATTCAGCGCCCATCTTGGAACGACCGCTCGCTCAAAAAGCAGGGTTGGGCTGGACAGGTAAACACTCATTAATTCTTGATAAAGACGCTGGCTCTTGGTTCTTCCTAGGAGAATTGTTAGTTAACATACCTCTTCCAACAGATGAACCCAGTGTCGATGAGTGCGGCAAATGCACCGCATGTATCACCTCTTGTCCAACGGGCGCCATTATTGCTGATGGCGTAGTGGATGCTCGAAAATGTATCTCGTACTTAACCATTGAATATGATGGTGTGATCCCGGAAGAGTTTAGAGACGCAATTGGTAATCGTATTTACGGTTGCGATGACTGTCAGTTAGTTTGCCCGTGGAACCGCCATGCCGAACTCACTGAGCAAACAGACTTCCACCGCAGAGAAGACTTCCGAGAGGCAGACCTTGTTTCACTTTCAAGTTGGGATGAAGCGACCTTCCTAAAGAAGATGGAAGGCTCAGCGATAAGACGTATTGGACACACCCAATGGTTACGCAATATTTTTGTTGCTATGGGCAATGCGCCATTTCAACAACGCATTGTTGAAACACTGGAATCTCATCGAGGCAACAACGAAATGCTGGATGTGCATATTGAGTGGGCTTTAAATAAACAACTACAACAGTTACCCAATGCTAGCAGCATGCAAGAAGATAGCTCTACGCAGAAAAATAGTTGTGTGCAAAAAGATAGCAGCAAAATCCTCACCAAAAAGCACAGGCTAATACGCATCGTTGAGAAAGGGCTACCAAGAGACGCCTAGCCCTTTAGCCATCAACGATTGGCAGGTCAACCCACACCAACAACCCACCATACAACACAACTCGTTGCACATAATTTTCGAACAATGTTTGACCTTGTTCTCAATTCTAACAATGTGGAAAAAATTCAGAACTCTCGTAAACTTCCGACACCCACGTAAAGTTAAACACAGTACCGATAAATGATTAAGATCAAAAAACAACAAGTTAACGATCTTTTATCAAATTCAAGGTAAGCATTCAACCTGATAAAAAACAATGAGTTACGATCGGCACAATTCAGCTAATATACTGAAAACAAGAAAGATCTTTTAGAGAAATGTAAAGAATTAGGTCTGAAATAACTTTATCAACCAAGTTATCCACACTTGATACTTTGTGGATAAGTCTGTTTATAGATATGAAAAACCTCAAGTATCTGCTTCAGAGACCTGATGTTTACTAGCATTCTTGTTGCTAACAAAAATTTAAGACAAAAAAATATCCACCATAATGGAGGATTATTTGCTTTTTGGGGGGATTATGCTTCGCAGCATTAAAGAAAGAGCGTGACCGGTAAGGTCGTCTTTAAACACTGTGGTTTAAAGAGTTTTGTTTACCATGAAAAGTAAACTGGAGCGATACATCGGGTTCGAACCGATGACCTCAACCTTGGCAAGGTTGCGCTC